>JAGRDI010000113.1:0-6808 GCA_020432765.1 Anaerolineales bacterium
GCTTTGTATGCGTTTTGCCGTATTACAGATGATATTGTCGACAATCCGACAGGCGATATTGATTCAGAATTAAACGCATGGCGCACAAATGCCTTGTCGGCAACTCCTCCAGTTAACGATCTTGTTGCCCTGGCGTGGGCGGATACCCGCGCACGTTACCATATCCCTCAACAGTATGCGCGGCAATTATTAAATGGTGTCGCACGGGACATGTTCCAAAATCGCTATGACACCTTCGATGAATTGGCTGCCTATTCCTATGGGGTTGCTTCCACAGTAGGGTTAATGAGCATGCACATTATCGGTTTTGAACGTCCTGAGTCGATTCCTTATGCAATTAAATTAGGTGTGGCTTTGCAGGTAACCAATATATTGCGAGATGTAGGCGAAGATTGGCGCAACGGCCGTCTCTACTTGCCCCAAGAGGATTTACAAGCCTTTAGCTTGCACGAGGCTGATATTGATGCAGGTGTGGTGACTGAACGTTGGCGTGAATTTATGCGCTTTCAAATTGCTCGCAATCGTCAATTGTACGCGGAAGCCTGGCCTGGAATCGGAATGTTACACAAAGACGGCCGTTTTTCTATTGGCGCAGCGGCAGGGCTCTACAGCGGTATTCTCGACGATATCGAAGATCATGATTATGATGTTTTCTCAAGACGTGCCCACATATCCAAATGGGCTAAAATACGCCGTTTACCCAACATTTGGTGGCGTACGCGACAATTTTCCTTTCCTGATGTTGCGCCCATTCCTTTAGCCGCATATTCAACAAACTAGAATATCGTTTTTACTGTCACCCTTCAGTAATTTATTAAAACCGCAAACTTGTTTAATAGACAAACACGATAGAAATCCCTATCGTGTTTTTGCTTTCCCCCAAAAAACAAAAAATCGGTTACAATGAAGACAATGAATGCACTAAAAAACTGGGCAGCACCCCCTCACTTCCCAGATGAAGAAAAAAATAATCCCGCTTATGTCCTTAATATTCTTCTGCTCACATCTCTTATTTCAGCCATTTTCCTTTTCCTGACAATAATACTATTTTCACCCGATCAAATTAGCCGCGCAACCATCCCGGCCATCATTGCTTTTTGGGCGCTCGGATTACGTGTTTTACTTTTTCGCGAGCGGCTGCAATTGACCGGCGTACTCATGATTATTGGTTTGTGGATCATCCTGACGATTGCGATTTTTACAGCAGGTGGCGTTACAGCGCCGGCATTTATTGGCTACATCATTATCATTTTATTGTGCAGCCTGTTATTAGGCTACCGTGCAGCTTTGGTCGCAATCATAGTAAACAGCTTTATCACGATTTTCCTTGTACTTACAGCCGATTCCCTCATCCCCAAACTACAATTATCAACACCGACAACAACCTTAACAGGCTTGTCTTTTATTGCCGTATTCATATTCGTGGCCGCAATTGGATATTTAACTACATCGCGTATTAATCAGGCATTACATCAGGCGCGGCAAGAAATTATTGAACGCGAAAAAACAGAAACAGCCCTGCGCCAAAGTGAAGCACGCTATCGTGAGTTGGTAAATGGTGCACGCGATGTCGTTTTTACTTTAGACAGAGAGGGTGCTATTACAACCCTAAATCCTGCTTTTGAAGAAATCACTGGCTGGCCAATTTCAGATTGGCTTGGCATCCGGCTGGGCAGACTCATACGTGCAGATTATTTACCAACAGCCATCGAATTATTTGAAGGATTACGTGATCGTCAAACGGCCGTTCCGCCCACTGAATTCGCCATTTCGACAGCTTCAGGCAGTTATGCAATCATGGAATTAAGTGCAAACCCGCAGATTAAGGATGGTAAAACCATAGGCATAGTGGGCATTGCCAGAGACATTACCATGCGCAAACAATCAGAAGAAATGCTGCGTCAAGCACAAAAATTGGACAGTCTCGGGTTGTTAGCAGGTGGCGTTGCACATGATTTCAACAATCTTTTACTGGTCATGATGGGACAAATCTCATTGGCACTTAAACAACTTTCCTCTGACAGCACAGCCTTTGAACCCATGCTTAAAGCCAATAAAGCGGCCGAACATGCGGCTGATTTGACCCGCCAATTATTAGCCTATTCAGGCCACGGGCAATTTGAAAGTCAACCACATAATTTGAACAAAATCATACAAGAAAGCATGCACCTGCTATCTGTGGCCGTGCCAAGTCATATTCATGCCAGCACTAATTTAAGATTCGATATACCCACAATTCAGGTTGATGTCGGTCAAATGCAACAGGTTATCCTCAATTTGGTCATCAATGCCATACAAGCCATCGGGGATGAATCCGGCGAGATTATAATCAGAACCTCCCAACAAACTATCTCAGATGTAGATATAAGGTATTGGCGGCAAACGGGACGGCCGTTGACCGCAGGAAATTATGTCGTTTTAGAAGTGCAAGACAGCGGGCAAGGCATGGACAAATACACCCAAGACCACATTTTCGATCCATTTTTTAGTACAAAACAAACTGGCAAAGGATTGGGACTCGCTGCAGTTCTAGGCATTGTGCGTGGGCACCATGGCGGGGTCCGTGTCTACAGCGAAATAAATAAGGGCACGGTCTTTCGATTATTGTTCCCCGCCTGCGCCCAATCCAGAAAAAACCCGGTCATGGAATTAAAGCCAACCCAATCTACAAAAACAGGCGTTGTATTGGTCATTGATGATGAAAAACCTGTGCGCGAAGCCATCACAGATATTCTCAATGACACGGGAATTTCAGTCATCACAGCAGCGAGTGGCGCAGAAGGTATTGAAATAGTCACAAAAAAAGCCGGAGCAATAAGCTTGGTTTTACTCGATCTTTCTATGCCGGAGATGGATGGAAAAGAAACTTTTTACGCCTTACGTGCCATTCAACCAAACATTCAAGTCATTTTATCTTCCGGTTATCATGAGGAAAAAGCAACTTCAGAACTGATTGGTCAGGGTTTAGCCGATTTTTTACAGAAGCCCTATAGTTTTGAAACATTGATCGAAAAAGTTCAAATGTATTTATGATTCTTTACTTCAATTGCCTTCGCTGCAGTTCATAAAGCATTATCGCGGCGGCAGCATTTACTGAATAAGAATCAACCCCGGATACCATCGGAATGGTGACCCGGAAATCCATTTCAGCCAATAACTCATTACCCAGTCCCCATGCCTCACTTCCCATAAAAATGGCGGTGGGGACAGTTATTGGTGGCAGTTGATTTAATAGCATTGCTCCCGCGACGGCCGTTCCCACACAACACACATTATTTTGCTTTAAGTCTAATAGAAGAGAAGTTACGGCCGTATACCTCAATATCGGCAGCTTGAACAAACTACCCATCGTCGTGCGTAACGCTTTTGGATGAAATGGATCGCTTGCGCCAACTACTACAAAACCAGCCGCCCCACCTGCATGTGCAGTACGCACCAACGCCCCTACATTACCAGGATCAACCACATCCACCACCACCAAAAACCGCGCCTGATTTTCTTTTTGCGCCGCGATAATTTCGGTCAGAGATGGTGCTGTAGGCAGCTTAATTAAACCCAAGATAGCGCCTAACCCACGTCCACCAACAAACTCATAAACAACATCATCGGGCACCACCGTTAAACGACAACCTGAATCAAACAACCCCGCCAACAACCTTTGTTTACGTGCATCCAAATCGCGTCCATATTGCTCGGCCACCACAGCTTCCTCGACCGAAATTCCCGCACGCAAAGCACGCTCATGCAGCCGCGTACCTTCAATCGAAAAATATCCAGATGCCGCCCGCCCGCGCGCAGTTGCCGTACGACGCACCTTTTCCATAATCCCTTGCCAATTGTGTGAATCAGTGCTTATAGTCATCTGTTTCTAGATAGATCATATACTGAAAACAACCAGCATAGATGTCAATGCTGGTACACCTGTTGAAAAACGGTAATTTTGGTATACTTATTAGCATATGTGAAAGCGGATTCACATTTATATTTCTGTTCAAATCGCTCTCACAACTTCAAGTAAACTACATAAAATCAGACATTTTTAAACAGTGGTTACTGTAGTTTACACAAATTTCGGCAGAGGTAGTAATATGGCCACTATTCTTGTAATCGACGATGATGATCTTGTTTCCCGCACTTTGCAGCGTGCATTAAAAATGTACGGGCATCAAGTCATGACTGCTAACAGCGGCATTGAAGGGCTTCAATTGGCGCGTCGTCATAAACCTGAACTCTTCATATTAGATATTATGATGCCTGGTGTTGACGGCTACCAGGTTTGTCGCCAGATTCGTGGAGATCCATTGCTGAAGGACCTGCCGGTATTATTTTTGACGGCCAAAGCAAAAGATGAAGACAAAATTGAAGGCTTCCGTGCGGGTGCCGATGATTATTTGGTAAAACCGTTTAACATGCAGGAACTAGAGCTGCGTGTCAAAGCAATTCTGCGGCGTGTCACTCCGCCAGCCGAAGACCCAGATGAAGTCACAGAAGTGTTCGCCGGTAATGTGGTTTTAGACTGCCGTGCTTTCAAAGTTACCACGCGATATGGCACCAGCCTGTTGACAAATGTACAATTTGACCTGATTTATCATCTTATGAGTCACGCGGATCAAGTTTTTAACAGCCAACAACTGCTGCAAGATGTGTGGGATTACCCCCGGGATACGGGCAGTCCCGAATTAGTGCGCGCACATATTAAAAACTTGCGCGAAAAAATAGAGCCCGTCCCCAGCCAGCCGGTGTTTATTCGCACGATACAAGGGCACGGGTACACTTTTTCCTCGACAGAAGATTAACAATACCGTATTGCGTATTGTGTAAAAACATTTACGCAATACGCAATACGCAGCACGCAATTAATGACGCGTTTCTCCCGCATCCCACTCAACAACACACATATCCTGGTTGTAGATGATGAACCAGAAATCGCCGAATCCTTAGCTGATTATTTGATCAAAAAGGAAGGGTTTCGAGTCGATGTTGCTAGTGGTGGTCATGAAGCCACACAATTTTTGCAAGCCACGATTGGCACTTCTACAGAAATTGATTTGGTTTTATTGGATATGCGCATGCCGCAAATGTCTGGCCTGGATGTGCTGCAATGGATTCGCAATAATCCTGATCTGCAGTTAACACGGGTTGTTTTATTAACAGCCGCTGCCGGGAGTCGTGAAAAAGTTGAGGCATTGTCGGCAGGTGCCGACGACTACATCACGAAGCCCTATTACATGCAAGAATTGTTAGCCCGGGTAAAAACCATTCTACGCACCCAACAATTGGAAAAACAACTCCAGCAACAAAGCCAGCAATTGGCTACTCTAAATGAGTTTTCAAAAACTATTTCGGCACTGTTAGATTCGCAGCAAATTTTGAATACGGCCGTTGAATCAATCAATAAGGTAATCGAAATTGACCTGGCCGGGATATGGATGCTGGAAAGCAGCCGCTTACACTGCCGTCATATTTACCATAAAGCAAAACAGATCACACCAGCCGATTTTGTTGTCCTGCGTCAAGACCAGGGGTTGATGGGGCATATATTTCATGAACAGAAAACTGTCATTCTAAATAACCCCCATGCAGACCCGCGTTTTCGGCCACAATATGATACGCCTGCCGGCTACGCTGTGCGCTCATTAATTGCAGCCCCATTGCTTGTGCGCGGACGACCGGTAGGTGTATTTTGTGCCTATAATAAACAAACAGGCTCCATATCAGAAGTTGATCTGGATATTTTTGCCTCATTTGTCAGCTCTGTCGCTGAATCAGTAGAAAATGCGTGGCTTTTCCAGCGTATTCGCCTTCGCCAACAAGAATTACGCGAAAGTCGCAATGCGCTCAAAGCATTAATTGATGGAATCCCCAACCAAATTTATACAATTAATGACAATTGGGAATTAATTGCGATCAATCAAAGCAAAGCCGATCAGCTTGAGGCCACAGAAGAAGAACTCATTGGCAAGATTTGTTACGAAGCTTTCTACGGCCGTTTCTATCCTTGTGATCATTGTCTGGCTGCGCAAACTTTAATAGACAAAAACGCACAAAACTGGCTTGTCAGTTGGATGGGTGAAGATCATCTAGCACGTGAATGGGATGTAAATGCTTATCCGATCCCTACCAGCAAAGCTAGTTCCGCACGTGCAGTGATTGTATGGCAAGACAAAACAGAAGAACGCCGCCTCGAAAATTCACTCATGCAGGCGGGCAAATTGGCAGCAATCGGGCAGTTAGCGGCTGGTGTCGCCCATGAAATCAATAATCCATTAACGGCCGTTAATGCCAACGCCCAAATGATCAAAATGGTCATGCCTCCTGATGATGAAAATTACGACGCCGTTGATCTTATCCTACAAGCCGGAGAACGCGCTGCCAAAGTAGTCCGTGGACTGCTGGATTTTGCACGCCAGGAACAATACTCATTCATCGAAGGTGATATTAACGCCTCAATTAATCAAGCCCTTGACTTGGTTAGATATCAATTGCGAACCGCCAATATAAACACAATTCGTGAAGAAGGGGTAGCTGTGCCGCAGATTACAGCCAGTTGGGAACATTTAAAAAGTGTTTGGCTTAACTTGTTGCTAAATGCACGCGATGCCCTGCTGGAAAATGAGGAAGCACGCCAAATTGAAATAATCACTGGATTTGATGAAAACAAAAATATTGTTCAAGTATTGATCCACGACAATGGCAAAGGCATATCACAAGCAGAGTTAGCGCATATTTTTGAACCATTCTACACAACCAAAGACCCTGGCAAAGGCACTGGCCTTGGCTTGGCAACCTGCCATCGAATTATCGAACA
>JAGRDI010000113.1:6915-19999 GCA_020432765.1 Anaerolineales bacterium
CAGCACACCAGCAAATGAATGAAAATTGTAGCGCGATTTGATAAATCGCGTATCGAATTACCAATTCGATTTACACAGGGGCTAAAGATGTAAGCATCACCAAGAAATATGGATTGATGGGGAGTATGCTGGACACACACCAATTTCCGTTAAAGTTATTCCTGGAGCATTAACAGCGGCTGTACCGGAAGGAAAGTAAACAGGGGTTTTACAGTGGTGCGGTCAGCTCGATTTGAATATTATCGGGGTCACGGAAAGCCAAAACTGAGATTTCAAAAGGCACTAAATCATTGATCTCACCGTGGGAGACGCCATTCGCATCCAATATTGTTAGCGCATGCTCAAGTTCAGCACGATCTTCAACGGACAGACTAACGTGATCCAGTCCAATGCGGTTTTCATTAAAGACATCATCCGTAATCGCACGGGCGGGATCAGGCGGCGGTGTAACAACCAACATTGTGCTGCCGTTATGCATAATCGCACGCGGGCCAAATTCAGCTACTTTTTGAAAGCCTAAAACAGTTTCGTAAAATGCTTGGGAACGGGCAACATCAGTCACTGTCAACACAAGATGATGAATAACACCAGCCTTAATCGGATCAGACATTTGTTTACCTCCAAATGTAAATAATACCTGTCATTGTTTTAATCTGACAGAGCTAGGGAAGCAGATATATAGTACGATATTATATGTGTAAACCACTCGCTGATCAAGACTGATTTCAGCTATAATCAAGCCTGTTTACATTTATCCAATTCTAATAACTGAACGGAGTAGCAAAATGAGTGAAATGACGGGTGGAGAGTTATTGCTTAAATGTCTCAAAGCTGAAGGAGTGAGTACGCTCTTTGGCATTTTGGACGGCAGTTTTAACACGTTCCTGGCCAAACTTGATGAATATGAGATGCGTTTTTTGAATGCACGCCATGAGGCAGCAGCAGCGAATATCGCCGAAGGATACGCACGCATCAAAGGCGAACCGGCAGTGGTCATTTGCGGCATTGGACCCGGTGCTGCCAACATGATTTCCGGCGTAATTACAGCCTATGCGGAAGGCACACCCTTGATCGCGATTAGTGGGCAGCGGCGGCGCAATATCATCTATCCAGATCGCGGTGGTTCATTCCAAAATGTCGATTTGGTCGGTCTTTTCAAGCCAATCACCAAATGGAGCGAAGGCTTACGCGATTGGCGGCGTATGCCAGAGCTGATTCAAAAAGCTTATCGTGTGGCCACCTCAGGTCGCCCCGGACCAGTTTATCTGGAAATACCAGAAGATGTGATGCGCAGTGTTGGCGATTCGGAAACTGTGAATGTGTGGCCTAGAGAACAATACCGCATGACTAATGCTGGTGCAGGTGATTCGGATTTGATACATGAAGCGGCACAGATGTTGGCGGAGGCGCAACGGCTGTTTCTGCATGCCGGTGTCGGTGTCTCATGGGCCGCTGCTTGGGAAGAATTTGTCGAACTCGGTGATTATCTCAGTGCCGGCTTCAGTACCAGTCTCGCCGCACGCGGTGTTGTGCCGGAAGACCATCCACGTTATTTTCATGCGCTCAACCGTGATGCGCTCGAAGAAGCTCGCAGCCAGGCTGATGTCATATTGGCCGTTGGGGGACGCATGGGTGAACTCGACAATTGGGGTAAAGAGCCTTCGTGGAGCCATCCAGATGAACAAATTGTGATCCACATCGATTCTGATCCGACTTCAATCGGGCTGAATCGGCCTGTTACCTTAGGTATTTTGGGGGATGCAAAGGCAGTTTTAGGCAAGCTGTTGCCGGCGGTCAAAGCACGCACGCCGCAAAAAACAGAAAGCGCGAATTGGACACATTATCGTAAAATGACGGCCGATTATGAAAAGGAACGTGATACCAGTTTGGAGACAGGCATGGGCCAAATTAATTCCGGCCAAATGATCAAAGTCGTGCGTGATTTTTTCCCACGCAATGCCATCACAGCAATGGACGGGGGCAACACCAGCCTATGGACGGCCAGTTTTAACCCCATCTACGAACCGCGCAGTTATTTATATACAGCTAAATTCGGCCATCTGGGCACTGGCCTGCCTTATGCCATTGGTGGCAAATTAGCTAATCCCGATCGACCAGTTTATTTGATCACTGGTGATGGCGCGATGGGCTTTAACATTCAGGAATTAGAGACCGCCTCTCGTTACGACATCCCTATCATTGTGATTGTGGCATGTGATGCAGGCTGGGGCATGGAACGTTCCTCACAAGCGTTTGCACAGTTGGATGGCATGGTGGAAACTGAACTTTCGCCCGACACACGCTATGACATGATTGCCCAAGGCTTCGGCTGTTACGGTGAGAAAGTTGATAACCTTGAAGATTTGAAACCAGCACTTGAACGCGCAGTTGCATCCGGTAAACCAGCCCTCATTCAAGTAATGGTAGATCAGTTCGCCAATTTACTGCCACCCGGCGCAATGACATTTGGCTCGATGGTTTACCGCGGTGAAGATTAGTTTTTTGCCACGAATTAAACGGATTTTACAAATTTTATTGGCGGGTTTATATGTACAATTTAAATGATAAAGTCGCGATTGTGACTGGTGCGGGACGGAAAAATGGGATTGGGGCAGCAATCGCAGAAGAATTAGCTAAAAATGGCGTGCAGATTGTGGTGGCGGATATTTGTGCATCGGTGTCGGATTTACCCCATGCTGGTAATCCGGGCTGGGAAGAGTTAACGGCCGTTGCCAATCACCTTTCAACCTATAACATCCAAGCCATCCCCCTAATAGTCGATGTCACCGATTCAGCATCCATCGAAAAGATGATAGCTGAAGTGAAAGCAAAATTCGGTCGTCTTGATATCCTGGTCAACAATGCGGGTGCGGCCGTTGGCCCCTCGCCCGTGTTATGGATGGCGGAAGCAGCGTGGCGGCGCACCTTGGAAATCAACGCCACCGGCACTTTTTTATGCTGCAAACATGCCCTGCCCTTGATGATCGAAGGTGAGAAATGGGGTCGCATTATCAATATTTCCTCACTGGCAGCCACCAAACCAAAACCGAATGTATCTGCTTATGCGGCCAGTAAAGCGGCCGTAGTCGCCTTAACCCAGTCGCTTGCGCAGGAAGTTGCAGAATATGGCATTACGGCCAATGCAATCTTGCCCGGCGATGTTGATACAGACATGAAGCAGTGGGGGTTACAGTTGGAAGCATGGGCCGGTGGGGTGGAGAAGGAAGTAGTCGTGGAAACGGCCGTCGGCAAAATTCCTCTCGGTCGTTTAGCCACACCCACCGACATTGCCCAATCTGTCGCTTTTCTGGCCTCAGACCAGGCATCATTTATAACAGGGCAAATTTTGCAAATTACGGGTGGTCGTGAGTTGACACAATAAATTGAAATTAGAGCAGTTAAGGGAATTTACGATTTTGTCCAATCTTGTTAGTCTTTAAGAAAATAATCAAGGCTGTTACCCAAATAAATTTTTAATTTGCAAAAAGATCGGGCAAATCTCGTCATGCGGGTTCCGACTTCGCCCCATTAATGCAAATCATTTTCTATAATTTTCGTAACGACGCCATCCATATCATGGTCAATGATATCCGGTACTTCGTCTAGAGGGCCAAGCACCATGCCGGGACGTGCCACAAAAGCAGCCTTGCAGCCGGCACAAATCGCGCCGGTTGTATCCCAATTGTGCGCCGCCACCATGCGCATCTGATGCGGCTGTACGCCCAACTCATCTGCCGCCATTAAATAGATAGCAGGGTGCGGCTTGAAATGTCGCACCTTATCAACTGAAAGGGTTTTATCAAACAGATGAATTAAGCCTGCATTTTTTAATTGAGCCAACATCGCTTGCGGCGCCGAGTTTGTCAAAGTTGCCAGACGAAAACCAGCTTCTCGCAACCGGGCTATACTTGCCGGCACTTCGGGATATGGTGGCAGATTTAACATGCCCTCTACAATAGCGGCAACGGCCGTATCCGACAGCACCACCCCACGCCGCTGCGCGACAATGTCCAAAGCATGGCGGCTGCAAATGCTAAAATCACGATAATGGCCAGTCAAAGTCACCACATAGGTTGTCTGCAACAATTGGGCAAACCATTGTGGCAACGCCAATTTGTCGCCAAAAACACGTTCAAAATGAGGTGCCAATGCCCCCACATTCAGCAGAGTCTCATTCACATCAAAAATGATTACTGGTTTCATGATTTCCTCTTTTTCACCATATTATACTTATAGAGCATTAGGGCTGGATTTCTACACTGGCCAACAGCAATTTATCACCACTATCAGCGAATGGAATAACGGCCTGCGTAAACGTATCATAAACGACCAATTCAAGACTGTAGCTTCCCGGAAGCATATCAGGCGGCAACATGAGTGTATGTACATCGCGTAGTTGCCAGCCGGGCTGCCACCAACTGGTCGGTTTGCTGCCCAGCCCAGGGATGCCGTCGTGTTGGGCATGGATATAACCATCGGGTGCAGCCAGACGCACGGACACAGTCAACTCCGCATCGGGAGCAGCTAAGGCTTCCCAAAATAAATCAACACGCATGGGTTGTCCGGCTTGTGCGCGAATAGGCGCAGCAGTTTGTGAATACAGCAGACCATTTTCTTCAGGCAGGGCAACATCAAACCCGTTCAATTGGATTGTTTCACCAACAACGGCCGTTTCCTCAAAAACAGGTCCCGTCACATCATCTCCTTGTCGAAACAAATAAATCTCATCCAATTCAGCCACTAACGCCAACGCCGGATCAGCCAAAAAATTGGTAATCTCGCCGTTCAGCTCATCTTTGCTAAATGGATAGGGATCGGACTGACGGTCGAGCAGGAAGTAATCCACATTTTCCTGGCCGATTTTGATCCAGGGATAATGGAAAATTTGCTCGCGATGTGCCAGATGAGGCACATAATGGGGTTGGGTGGCGACGCTGGCATTGTCAGGAACGGCCGTTACCATCAGCAAGCCCACCCGATCGTGCGCAGTAGGCGTAAATTCATCGGCAACATAGCGCCTACCACCCGGCAATACACTAAACAGATAATAACCAAACAATACCATTAAAAGCAGCCACACCATCGCCCAACGCGCCCAGCGTTTGTCCAGCCGTCCCAGCCCAACTGCAATCGCGGCAAAGAACACCGGCAGCAGCGGCGCCGTATACCACTTTTGCAGTGTAAACATCTCGACATCGCCGCTAAGCAGCAGTAAACCCAATGTCGGTAAAATAATCAGCAACCATTCTGCACCCAGAAAAGGCAGAAAAATTCCGAGCGGCAGCAAGAAACGGCCGACTGCCTGTAAACGTGAAACATCAAAAAGCTGGCGTAAAATAATTAGCGGATCAGTCAGTAATGTCGCAGTTATTTCACTATACGAGTTACCGAGGTAGCTGAAATAAAAAAGCTGTGGGTACTCTGTGCCCGGCGTACGGAAAGCGGGAATTATCCACAAACTCACACCCACTGCCCACACAAAGCCTAAAACCAACAGAGCTAATCCCCAACGCCAATTACGGCGCACAATCAGCAAAAACAAACCACTGCCAAAGACAAACAAGCCAATATCTTCTTTACATAACAGTGCTATACACAAAGCAGTCAGCATCAACCCGTATCGCTTTATGTCAAGTCCATAGAGGGCTAATGCGAGATACGGAAATGCCAGCACAACCCGCCTGAATTCAAACAAAGTCATATCAAGCAGGGCTGGATTGAGGTAAACTGCCAACAAAAACCAGGGAGCCAGAGCCACATAACGACGCTGCAGCATGAAAGCAAGAATCCCCCCCCCCACGGCTACGCTCACCGCTTGCACCAGAAACAACATACGCTCATCTGGCCACAACCAAAACAACGGCGCGAGCAAAGCCATGTACGGTGAAAAATGATTACCCAAGATGGAACGGTAATCGATACTGGAGAAGAGCAAACGGCCGTTTAACACCCCCCAAATCGCTTGATCAAAACGCGCAAAGTCGTAGGTACGTGTGTTAAAGGCGTTGTGCTTGTTGACGAGGAAGGTGAAGGTAACGGCCGTAAACAACAGCGCCAATACATAAATCCCCCAACGCTGCCACGCTTTTGCCACCTGGTAAAACATTCCTGATGCCCGCGTATCTTGTCTGTAGTGAAAACTCACATTTCTTCTTGCACTCGCGCAAAAGCAATGTCAAAGATTTCAAGCGCTTTGTCAACATCCTCTTTTGTAGCGACCAATGGTGGAGCCACGCGGATCACATTGCCGTATAAACCACCCTTGCCAATCAGCAAACCCATTTGGCGTGTCTCTTCAAATAAATGGTTAACGGCCGTTCCTGCTGGTTCTTTCGTCTCGCGATTTGTCACCATTTCAATACCCACCATCAAACCTTTACCACGCACATCACCAATCACCGGGTATTTTTCTTGCAGCTTTTTGAGTCCGTCAATTAACTGCTTGCCAACTACTGCCACATGCTCAGGTAGATTCTCTTTTTCCATCACGTCAATTGTCGCCAGGGAAGCGGCCATCGAAACCGGATTGCCGCCAAAGGTGCTAATCGTCAGCCCTTTGCCAGCCATACCTTCTGCTATCTCGGCAGTCGTGATCGTATTGGCTAATGGGAACCCGTTGGCAATACCTTTCGCCATCGTCATGATATCTGGTTCAACGTCCCAATGCTCGATACCAAACCATTTATCACCGGTACGGCCGAATCCAGTCTGCACTTCATCACAAATAAACAAACCACCATATTGACGCACAATTTCAGTGACGATTTTGAAATATCCTGGTGGTGGCGTGATAAAACCGCCTACGCCCTGAATCGGTTCGGCGATAAAAGCGGCAATGCGACCGGAAGTGGTCGTGCGAATCACATCTTCGACATCTTGTGCGCAAGCCACATCACAACTCGGATAGGTCATTTTAAGTGGACAGCGATAGCAATAGGGATTCAACGCATGTTTAATACCCAACACCTGCGTACCACCAATGCGCCAGGGGCTGTGGGCGGTCAGGCTCATGCCGACGGCCGAACGGCCGCTGTAGCCATGCCGCAGCGCGACGATTTCTTGTTGACCGGTGGCCATTTTTGCGAGCAAAACGGCCGTTTCGTCCGCATCAGTACCCGAAGGCGTAAAATAAGAAACTTGCAGATCGCCAGGTGCAATTTCAGCCAGCTTCTCGGCCAAATTTACATGGTTTTCATGCGGATATAATGTTGAAGAATGGATCAATTTTGCGGTTTGTTCCTGTGCCGCTTCCACGACTTCCGGGTGGTTATGGCCTACACTCGTCGTCAAAATGCCACCAAAGAAATCAAGATACGGTTTACCCTCTACATCCCACACGGTCATGCCTTCGCCCCGCTCCAGGGGTAATGGTTCTGTGTAATACAAAATGTGATTCGACCACAAATATTTTTTTTGTTTTTCTAAAATTTCCGTTGTTTTTGTCATTTTTCTTTTTTTGCCGGGTGTCATTATGATACTTGATCGAGGAAGCGATAATAAAGCGCCGCAAAAGGCAAGAACCATGGTTTATTACGATAAAAGAACATCGTGCGTTCAGGGATTTCAGCAAACGGGCTGCTCTTGATTGCGCCAGATAACAGTTTGCCCACTTCTGTGCCGACATAAGTAGCAATCGACAAGCCATGGCCGCTATAGCCAAATGCATAATGAATGCCATCAACCCGCCCGATATGCGGCATTAAATCAAAAGTACCGCCAAGCTGTCCTGACCATGTATGCGTAATGGGCTTCTCGGCCAACTCTGGAAAGGTATACGCCATATCTTTACGCAGCATAGCAGCACTTTCTTCTAAATCGAGATTGGGACTGAGGTTATTGCGTCCGCCCCACAAGAAACGGCCGTCTGGTGTCAATCTAAAGTAATTCAGAAAATTTTTCGTGTCATAAAACATTCGCCCCTTGGGGCTGATCGACTGCTGCAACTCCGCAGATAATGGCTCCGTGACGATGATATAACTGCCAATGGGGAAAATTTTAGGTTTAATTTTACGGACAAGGTTATCAGTATAGCCATTGGTGGCAACTAAAACTTCTTTGGCTTTTACGGCTCCCCGACTGGTGAAAAGTTCAAAACCATTTGGCAGGCGATTAACGGCCGTTACCTCCGCATGCTCACACAAATTCACCCCATAAGCAGCCACCGCCTTTGCCAACCCAAACACATATTTCGCCGGCTGAATCCCCCCACTAAAATCGTCTGCCATGCCGCCAAAATAAACATCCGTACCGATTTCCGACCGAATTTCGTCACGTGAGACAAGGGTTTTATGCGTATAACCCATTTTGTCCACATACCAGGCCATATGCTCGCGCATATGCTCAAAATGTGACGGTTTATAGGCCAGAGCAATATGGCCATTACGCTTCCAATCACAATCGATGTTTTCAGTTTTTACGATTTCATCAATCAAATCAATGGCATCCAGCGAAGCTTGCCAAAACTGGCGCTCTTTCTCTGAACCATACCATTTAAGGATATTTTGAAAACCTTGTTTGATACCAGGCGTCGCCATGCCGCCATTACGCGAACTGGCTCCCCAACCAATTGTATGCCGCTCCAACACGGCCACCGCCGCACCGCTTTTCGCCAACACACGCGCTGCATTCAACCCTGTGTAACCACTGCCAACAATCGCGACATCAACGGCCGTTGGCAGCTCAGACGCAACCGCCAAATCAGCCGGTCGCGGAGCCTGATCCGTCCAAAACGTCTCTAGTTTCATTCTCTCTATGCTAACTTTATTGTCCAAGTGTATTCAAATTTTGCCAAAGTTATCACACCTTAATAACCTTTCAAAGCTGCAAGTCATCGGCTGCCCAGCCCAGGCCTAAATCCTCCAGAGTTTGACGACGCGGTGTACCTAATTCCACATCCCAGCCAGCCTGCTCATAATACATCGTCAAGCCCGCTTCCAACTCTTCCTTTTCAAGCACAATACCATCACTCCGCCCCCCTGTTAAGGGCTTAGCGAACAATTTTTTGGGTAATGTATCATTATCACGGGTCAAGCCTTCACGTGCATTAAAAGCACGCATCAGGTTCAAACGCCGCTGCCCTATTTCCTGAATTTCCGCTACTGAAACATCCCAACCCGTCGCCGCCGACATTAACTGTGCCATGTGCTGTGGACCATAAAGCTGCCAGCCAGGGCCATAGACAAATTGACAAATTGAAATCGAATCCATGGCACTGTAGTTGTATTGTGTCTTCAAAGCAAATTCGATCTTTTCAGCATTAAGCACTTTCGGGTGCTGGGGGGTTGTCAACCCAATCGGCGCCAAAAAACGTCCCGAGTAATCAGCATACGCTTTGGCAGTATACATGGGATCATGCTCGGAAGATTGGTGGTCAGCGCCAAAAGGATTGGCCGCATAAATCACAGCGAGGCTGCGCTTCACATGCGGCATATGGGCAGGTAATTCTTGCCCCTTAACTGTCAGCAAATATTCGTGACCTTTGCCCAAACGATCGGCCGCTTTAGCAGAACCTTCAGCAAGCACATCGCCAAAGCCTTCACGATCGCAGATTTTTTGCAAGATGGCAACCATCCCTTCCGCGCTGCCATAACGCAGTTCAATGCCATCGGTGTCTGCGGGCGTGATAATACCATTCTCAAAACATTCCATTGCCCAAGAGATAGTCGCGCCACAGGAAATGGTGTCAATTCCATATTCGTTGCAAAGTTGATTGGCGTAGGAAATGGCATGTAAATCACTGACGCCGCAGTAGGAGCCAAAGGTGGCGATGGTTTCGTATTCGGGGCCGCCATATTCGGGCAAGATTTTTTTGTCTTTCCATTCAGCTTCGACAACCCGTTTACAGCGTACAATGCAGGCGTAGCAGGTGTCGCGGCCTTGTTTGTCTTGTTTGCCCTTAGCTGCGCCACGCAGCAGTTCGTCATATAGGCGTTCGCCGCTGATCGCTTCGGCCTCTTCTAGAGGCATTACACCCGAATCCCAATTGTAAGACGGCAATCCACCGCCGCCGAAGTTGCCCATCACGGTATCGGCCGTTCCATATTTACCAAATTCGGCCATGCCAGTCGGCTCTAAATCCTTAGCGCCAAAACGGGATAAAGCTACGATCCCTTTTTTGTCGGCCGGTTCCAATTTATTGGTGCCGCGCACGGCTATCGCTTTCAGCTTTTTGCTGCCCATAACCGCACCGATACCCGTGCGACCCCAAGCACGATTGCTCATATTAATTACGGAGGCAAAATTGGATAATTTTTCACCGGCGATACCCACCTGAGCGATCTCGATTTTCTTATCACCCAGCTCATTTTTGATGGCAGTATCGACTTCGAAACTCTTTTTACCCCATAAATCAGCGGCGTCACGCAGTTCGGCCGTGCCGTCATTGATCCATAAATAAACAGGCATTTGTGCCGCACCCTGGATCACAATCGCATCAAAACCAGCATATTTCAACTCGGCCGGCCAAAAACCACCCGCCTGACTGTCAGCTGCACCGCCGCTGCTGGGTGATTTGCATGTGGCCGTACAGCGGCTTTGACCACTGACAGGTAAACCGGTGGGTGCGCTGGTAGCAAAAACCAGCGTGTTTGCAGGACTTAATGCATCCGCCCCAGCCGGTGTGTTTTTCCACAGATAATACAAACCCATCAGGCTGCCACCAGCATATTTGCGATAGAATGCTTCATCAGGTTTTTCGATTTCAATCGTTTGAGTGGTCAAATCTACATGTAATATATTGCCAGTAAACCCTTTCATTTTTATTCCTTCCTATTCCGAAGATGATTCAAGTCACATGCGCTTCAAAAAATGTATCGATTCGTATAACCTTTGCTCAATGTGTGAACTTGAGATCAAGAAAATCGAGTTATCGCAAGACTTCTTTTATATGCCATTTTAGTCGCTGATATGAATATCGATCAAGTGCCCTTTGTCCTGTCAACATGGATGTAAAAAAAGTAATGAGGGATTCAATCCAACAAACCATATACATTGCTTGGATAAGGGAGGATAAATGAGTGGCATCAAAACGTTCTCGTTGGCAGAAAAATATTTTCCCCAGAGTTCAATACCATCAATATTAATTTGTTTAGAAATCGCTTCATTATTCAACAATTATTTGTGCCTTAATAATTCATTACGCTATTTTACAACGTGTTTCACGCCGTCTTCAAAAGCTTGTAAGGTTTGGGCGGCATCTTCCATAGTATGGGCAGCGCAAAGGAAGTAGGGTTCGAAGCCATCTTGCTCGGGCATAACGCCGTTGGCAATCATATAACCATGGATTGCTTCTAGGGTATCCCAATCAGCTTCGAACAGTTCGCGCCAGTCGCGAGGCTGTTTTTCGGCGAGGCAAACGCCAAACATGGCCGGTACACCATTGATAACATGTGGGATATTGTAACGATTCAAGATTTCATCAATGCCAGCCATCAAAGTTTTGCCCACTTTTTCGATCTTGGAGAAGACTTCACCCGCCTGCATCAGTTCGAGTGTGGCATCGGCAGCGGCCGTAGAGACTACATTGCCGGTATAGGTGCCCCCCTGGAAAACTTTGCCCGGACCCATCGACTTCATAATCTCTTCATTGCCACCGATCGCGGCGATTGGATAGCCATTGCCTAACGCCTTGGCATAGGTAGACAAATCGGGAATCACGTTAAATAGTTCACGAGCACCGCCGGGAGCAATGCGAAAACCGGTTTTGACTTCATCAAAGATGAGCACAATACCATATTGGTCACATTGTTGACGCAGGAATTCGAGAAAACCAGGCTGCGGCATAAGTCCATTGCCATTACCGAGGATGGGTTCGACAATGATAGCAGCAATTTCTTCGCCGCGTTTTTGCAAGATATCGCCTAAAACTTCGACATCATTCCAGGGGCAAAGCTGTACCAGGCTGCGCATGACTTCAGGAATGCCAATGCTTTGCTTATAAGCACGCGGATTTTGCCGGTCACCCACTTGTTTGATGTCACCGCTGGCAGTTGACCACAGGACATAATCATGCGCGCCATGGTAGGAACCTTCAAACTTGAGGACAACATCACGCCCTGTATAGCCGCGTGCCAACCGCAAAGCGTGCATGGTACATTCGGAACCGGTATTGGAAAGGCGCACTTTATCGACGCCAGGATTCATTTGGATGATGCGTTCGGCGACACTGACTTCATAGGCTTGGGTGGCAGCAAAGCTGATGCCTTTATCTATGGCTGTTTTTACACGGCCGTTTACAAACGGATCTGCATGACCAACAATAATCGGACCCCAACCAAGTCGATAATCGATATACCGTTTGCCGTCAAAATCATAAACATAACCATCCTTAGCAACATCAACAACCAACGTTTCGTCATCACCTGAATACCGAAAATTAGAATTGACACCATATGGAATCACATCGAGCGCACGCTTGAAAAACGCGCTTGATTTTTCACCTTGTTTGGGCATAGCATATCTCCTGCATTGGCTGGTCAGCATTTCAGCATACCAGCTTTTTGCTGAATAGCTGACAAACTGAAATACTAATGAGCTCACTTATTATTGTATTATTTGCATTCTTACGATTTTCGTAATAAAATCATATATCAATTCGAAAATCGTAATGATGATACTGGATTATCGTGATATTCGCAAATTATGCTATGGATGAACTAGACATCGCCATTCTAAAACAATTACAACGTGACGGCCGTGAACGCTTCACAAAAATCGCCAAGGATTTGGACGTGACCGAAGGCACTGTCCGTAATCGTGTGTCCCGCTTACAAGAAGACAATATCGTCAAAATCATCGGGCTGATCGACCCGCACCGCGTTGGTTACGATGCGCCCGCCATGATCGGTCTCACAATCCAACCACCGCATTTAGACACAGTCGCTCTGGAACTATCTGCCATGCCTGAGGTCAGTTATTTAATCATGGTTTCAGGCGAATTTGATTTGATGGTTGAAGTCTTATGCCAAGACCGCGAACATCTAGCAGCTTTTATAACTGAAAGATTACAAACGGTCGCGGGCGTGCAGCGCACCGAAACATTTATGATTTTACACACGTACAAAATGGCCCATGGTGCACAAGTCGT
>JAGRDI010000113.1:20021-27874 GCA_020432765.1 Anaerolineales bacterium
CATAATGGGCAAACGTGAAACGAAACTACAAAGTTAGAGAACCATCTCTATGATCTCTGTGGTTAATTTTTTGGAGAATCCATGACCCAAAGAATCGATGTCGAGCTTCGAAATGTAACCAAACAGTTTGGCGATGTAACGGCCGTAGATAATATCGACCTCAAAATTGCCCATGGTGAATTTTTCTCCTTACTAGGGCCAAGTGGCTGTGGCAAAACCACAACCCTGCGCATGATTGCCGGTTTTGAACAACCCACCATCGGCGAGATTTATATTCAAGATCAACAAGTTGCCGGCATCCCCGCCTACAAACGCCCCGTTAATACCGTTTTTCAAAATTACGCGCTTTTCCCGCATATGACCGTTTGGCAAAATGTGGCCTTTGGCCTCGAAATGAAAAAAGTGTCAAAGGATGAACTCGCACGCCGTGTTGATGAAGCCTTGGGATTAGTGCAACTTGGCAGCATGGAACAGCGTAAACCCAAACAACTTTCAGGTGGTCAGCAGCAGCGTGTTGCACTGGCACGTGCATTGGTAAACCATCCGCAAGTTCTTTTACTGGACGAACCGCTTGGTGCATTGGACTTAAAATTACGCAAGGCGATGCAGCTTGAGCTCAAACAAATTCAGTCAGAAGTTGGCATCACATTTATTTACGTGACCCATGACCAGGAAGAAGCGTTAACGATGTCAGACCGTATTGCAGTGATGGATCAAGGTGAAGTGCAGCAAATCGGTTCACCACGTGATATTTATGAACATCCGCGCAACCGTTTTGTGGCTGATTTTATTGGCGAGACAAATTTCGTCGCCGCATCTGTGGCCGCTTTGGGTGAGTATGTAACCTTAGATATCGATGGAGTGCCGGTTTTAGGCGTGGCCGATGGCCGCCCCCTTACCAATGGCCAAGCCGTCACCTTGACAGTACGTCCTGAAAAAATCAATCTCTATCCCTCGAATCCTGAGGCTATCGAGAAAGCATTCAACTTGGAAAAGGCATTAGAAATCGGAGAGGATGACTCCCCAATCGGACGCAGCAGCATGCGCGACCAATTGAATATAGAGAAAAACGGGGTGTTGATTGACGGCCGTATCCGGGAAGTCATCTACATCGGTACGGACACGCGCTACAAAGTCAGCCTGACCGACAATGCCAGCCTGGTGGTACGCATGCAAAATTATGGTTCACGCTATGACACTCAATTTAATGTCGATGATGCCGTGCATGTGCATTGGGCAGCTGAAAATGCGCAAATTTTGACCGATTAAGGAACGGAATTTAAATGATTGTCCACAAATAAACCCCCGTTCCGCAAGGCTTTTGGTCACGGATTTTTCCATCTATAATAATCCGTGGCAAAGAAAAGAATCAATGACAACAACAGGACTAAATCCTCAAAGAGAAACGGCCGTTGTGCTTGAAACTGGTGTCGATCCATTTTTACGCCTGGCAGGCTACCTGTTTTTAGTGCAGGCAATGGGGTGGGCATTTTTCTTTTTTCGCTGGTTAACTTTCGGCACTTTTGGCTGGCAAGCATTTGCCTCTGAATTAGCCCTGGCCACCTGGCCGCCTATCTTCGCCTACCTCATCTATGGTATCTTTTTTGCCGCCGATATCATCGTTGGCATCGGCTTAATCCGCAATGTGCGCTGGGGACGGATCGCGGG
Source organism: Anaerolineales bacterium (assembly GCA_020432765.1). GTDB lineage: Bacteria > Chloroflexota > Anaerolineae > Promineifilales > Promineifilaceae > JAACFF01. The sequence goes on from JAGRDI010000113.1 coordinate 21,690, forward strand.
CAGCATTGTTGCCGCCCTCACACTTGTCGTATCACTGCTGTATTTTCTTTTCATGCGCGAATTTTACGGCGCAGTGATCCTTTTTGGTTTATCCGGCTTCCTCATTGTTCTCTTGATGCGTCATGCTCCCTGGTCATTGGCCTATCTATCTGGTTTTTGGCTGCTTATCTTCTTCATTTTGCCCATGCTAATCGTCTTTTTTGTCAGTCTAGGCGAACGCTCATTCCGAGGCACAGTCACCTACCCAGAATTTTCATTGGCAAATCTGCCCATCTACTTCAACGACTATATCCGCTTTTTCAGCCCAATTAACGGCAGCTACATCTATGTGCGCATCTTAATGCGTTCAATCGGCTTAGCCCTGGCAAACACATTCGTCTGTTTGATTATCGGCTATCCGTTTTCATATTGGATGGCCAAACAACCACGTCATCGGCGTCCCATTCTCGTCTTTTTGGTGATGATTCCATTTTGGACAAACTTCCTGGTACGCACGTATGCGTGGATGTTAATCCTGCGTGACTCTGGTCTCATCAACACGTTTTGGACTAATTCCGTGCACAATTTAGCATTGCAATTAGCTGAGCGTGCCGAATTTTTTAGGAGCCTGGCAACCTTTACAGAGGATCCGCTGCCTTTACTCTTCAACCAACCAGCCGTTTTCTTGGGATTGTTTTATGGCTTCTTGCCGTTCATGATATTGCCGCTCTACAGCAACCTCGAAAAACTAGATTGGTCGCTGTTAGAAGCGGCTGCCGATTTGGGTGCCAATGCCCGGCAGCGCACGGTACGCATTCTCATTCCGCTGACTTTACCCGGTATTGTGGCTGGTTCAATTGTGGTCTTCATCCCGTCGCTGGGTTCATATGTAACACCGGATATGTTAGGTGGTGCAAAAGTCATTTTATTGGGTAATTTAATTCAACAACAGTTTATGACCGCCCGTGATTGGCCATTCGGATCAGCAATTGGTTTTATCATGATCGGCATGATGATGCTGGCGATTATCGCTTATTTCCGTGTGCAAAGCCGGGCAGAAAATCCAATTTAGGTAAGATAAAGGTAAGATGACAACAACAGCTTTGAAAGGAACGGCCGTTCCACAACAAAAATGGGATCGACATAGAGTACGTATATTTTTTAACAAACACGTACTCACTATACTCGCCATTGCCATCTTTTTGTTTTTATATGTCCCCATCCTTATCTTGATCATTTATTCATTCAACGAAAACCGCTTTGTCAGCACGTGGACAGGATTTAGTGTGCAATGGTATCGGGTGTTATTCGAAGATGAACAAATGGCCTCTGCCTTACGGCTCAGTTTATGGGTCGCCATCTGGTCAACCATTGTCAGCACAATACTGGGCACACTGGCCGCCTTAGCAATGGAACGTTTTAGATTCAAAGGTCGCCTGGCTTTTGACGGCATGCTCTACTTACCGATTATCATTCCCGATATCGCTATGGCGCTTTCAACACTATTATTTTTTGTGGTTTTGGGTATTGCGCTCAGCCGTTACACTATTTTAATTGCGCATGTTGCCTTTAATATCGCCTTTGTCGCCATTATCGTGCGTGCGCGGTTAGCTGATATGGACGATTCTCTAGAAGAAGCCGCCGCTGATCTCGGCGCTGATCAATGGATAACCTTTCGCCGCATTACCTTACCTTTGTTAGCTCCCGGCATCGTAGCTGCTGCGCTGTTAGCCTTTACGCTTTCACTCGATGATTTTGTAATTACTTTTTTTGTGGCCGGTCCCGGCTCAACAACTTTGCCGGTACGAGTATATTCGATGATCCGATTTGGCCTTTCGCCGGAGGTAAATGCGGTATCTACCTTAATGTTTGTCGCTTCAACAGCACTTGTGGTTATTTCGTTGTTGGCGCAACGACGATAAGTTGTTAGGGTTTGCGGATTCGTTTTTGTCAGAGGTTATTTGTAAACGAATCCTTAATCCTTAATCTGTTTTTTACACAGGTAATCTCATGGGCTGCAGCGCACCACCAATGATTATGTTGGACACTGGTATTTTTTATTTTACCAGAGGAGACTTGTCAGGTTTTATGATCAATTTGCTCACATTCCACTTGTGGTAAAAGCCTGACAAGTCTAAAATTCGCCAGACTCCAGTTATGTATTGTAGTACGGATTGTCTATCCGAATAATAAAGGAGATTTTTGAAAATGGAGAAGAAGATTTATTTTATTTTGATTGGGCTGTTGATATTTGCGTTGGCAGCTTGTGGAGGCGGACCAACAGGAGGTCCAGCTGGTGGCCCGACTGACACAGAAGAAACTGACGCTGCTGGTGGTACTGAAACATCTAGTGGGGATGGAGAAGCCGATGAACCTCAATTAGCCGCCGAACTCAGTGTTTACAATTGGGCCGACTACATTGATCAAGACATGATCCAGGCATATGAAGATGAATATGGTGTCGATATTATTTATGATGAATATTCATCCAATGAAGATTTGCTAGCCAAATTGCAGGCCGGCGCGACTGGTTATGATGTCATCTTCCCTTCAGATTATATGGTTTCTATCATGCGTGATCTTGAGCTGCTGCATGAAATCGACACAAGCCAATTGTCAAACTTTAGCAATCTTGATCCCCAATTCCTTGATGCGCCCTTTGATCCCGGCAATAAATACTGCATACCCTATTATTGGGGCACAACCGGCATCGGCTATCGAGCTGGTTATCCTTTCTTTGAAAAAAACCCGCCAGATAGTTGGGATTATATTTTTGATCCTGAGCTACTGGAACAGTACGCCAGTGATGGTGTCAATGTTCTCAATGATCCCCGTGAGTTAACCGCTGCTGCTTTACTGTATCTCGGTTTGGATGCAAACACACCAAATCCAGAAGATTTAGAGGCTGCACGTGATGTGATGTTAAAAGCCAAACCGTATTGGAAAACCTTCAACAGCGAGGATTATCCCAATTCCTTGTTGATCCCTGATGAAGTGGTGTTGACGCATGGTTGGAGTGGTGGAGTGGCAACTGCTTATTGGGAAACCTATAATGAAGAGACCGAAGACGGCAATTGGTATTATGCAATACCTGATGAAGGTGCGGTTAAATGGTTGGATAATATCTGCATCACAGCAAGCACAGAACGTTATGATACCGCAATGCACTTCATGAACTATTTGCTGGAACCAGAAGTCGCGGGCAGTATCACCAATTACGTCTATTATTCCAGCCCCAATGCAGCTGCAACCGAATTTATCGACCCGGATCTGCTTGCCGATCCCAGCATATATCCGCCAGCAGAAATTCAGGAAAAACTGGTCTGGTTAACTGAAGCAAGTGAAGAAATGGTACCGCTGTATGATCAGGTATGGACGGCCGTTAAGAGTCAATAATTAACCCAAGTTGCTGCTATAAAACTGGAGTCTGGTGAATTCTAGACCTGTCAGGTTTTATGATCAATTCGTGGTAGAACCTGACAGGTCTCCTCTGGTAAAGTAAAAACGCCAGTGTCCAGTATGAAATTGAATTTCATGTGTCATCATGTGTCATTCTGAATGGTGTGGAGCGAAATGAAGAATCCCAACAATCTCGATTATTTAAAGCTTCGTTTTCCTCAGCATGACACGTTTAAAGCAGCGCCGCGTGTAGATTATCTACGGGCAGCAACTTGAGTTAATCAATGATAAAAAGCGGCCGTTACTGACTATCATTTATCAACTTAAATTAAGAGATTGTGCTATGGTCGTTTCCTTAATTTGTAGAAAACGGCTGTGGTTTTGTGAGGGCAGAAATGATGCCAGCTTATGCTGATTTGATCATTACAAATGCTAAGGTGTATACAGTCGATGAAGAGAACCCTCGTGCTGAAGCTGTAGCTGTGCGCGGCAATAATATTGTCTATGTGGGCGACAACCCCGGTGTGGAAGCGTGGCGTGGCGACAAGACTCAAGTGATCGATGGCAACGGCCGTACCCTGCTCCCTGGATTAATCGACAGCCATTTCCATCTCATGGGTGGTGCATTGGGCATGGGAGATGTACAGCTCTACGACATAAAATCGTTGCCTGAATTGGAAACGGCCGTCAAAGCACATGCCACCGCCAATCCCAAAACGGCTTGGCTTCGTGGGCAAGGGCTGCGCTATGATGTGCCATACACTGAGCCACTTACCCGCCATCATCTGGATGCCATTGAGCAGGAACGGCCGTTAATCATCATGGCATTCGATTTCCACACAGTCTGGGCCAACACAGCCGCACTCAAAGCGGCTAACCTGCTCAATGGTTACGCAAAATTACCTGGGGGTGCCGAGATCATCATGGGCGCTGATGGCTTGGCCAGTGGAGAACTACGCGAAGAAGCCGCCTACAGATTATTATTGCAACATATACCAGAAGAAAGCTCCGAGCGCCGCCGCGAACTTATGCAAAAAGGATTAGCCTACCTCGCTTCGTTAGGTGTCACGAGTGTCCACAATATGGATGGAGATGCGGAGCAAGCGGCGTTTTATGCCGCCTTGGAAGATTTGGGAGAACTCACACTGCGAGTGTACATTCCTTATAGTATTATTCCAGAGACACCTGTCGCAGCCATCGCCACAGAGGCCGTGCCGATGCGTGCGCAGTTCCAGAGCGATATGGTACGCGCCGGTGCGGTCAAGTTTTTTATGGATGGCGTGTATGAAAGTTATACGGCCGTTTCCCTCAATGCCTATCCCGATCAACCCGACAATTACGGTGATCCCATTTATAAACCCGGCCATTTTGCCCGCATGGTCAATGAATGTGACCGGTTTGGTTTGCAGATATTTGTGCATGCTTGTGGCGATGGTGCTGTGCAGCGTGTGCTCAATGGTTTTGAGGGTGCACAAAAAGCAAACGGCCGACGTGACAGCCGACACCGTGTCGAACATATCGAAATGATTGCCTGGGAAGATGTGCCGCGTTTTGCAGAATTGGGCGTGATCGCCTCCATGCAGCCATTACACGCACCCATCCAAGAAAATGATCCCGACGTTTGGCCGACAAGGATCGCAGAAACTGACCAGCCACGTGCTTTCGCTTGGCGCACATTACGTGAGGCTGGAGCAATCCTCGCTTTTGGCTCTGATTGGCCGGTCGCGCCACCCGATCCGATTTGGGGCATTGCCGCATTACTCAACCGCAAGGGATTCCGTCCAGGGCTGGACAACCACACACAAACCCTGGCAGAAGCTGTTGCCGGCTATACCCGCGACGCCGCTTACGCGGAATTTCAGGAAGACAAAAAGGGCCAAATCAAAACAGGGCTTTGGGCCGATATGGTACTGCTTTCAGACGACATATTCAATATACCGACAGAAAAAATGATGGATGTGCGTGTGGAAAAAACGATCGTAAACGGCCGTATCGTTTACGAAGCCCGCTAAAATGCAATTACAGATTCGCCTTTATGGTTCTTTACGCGATTTGTTGCCACCAGAACGCAGCGGCCGTATCACCATGCAGCTCCCTGATAAGATAACTATCCCTGAGCTAAAAAATGTGTTGAACATTGAGCGTGCGGTAGAAACGGCCGTTAACGGCATTCATGTCGAAGATGATTTTCCGCTGTCCAATAATGACAAGATCGCATTTTTCGCTGTCATGGCTGGCGGTTGTAATAGTTATACGTGATAACTTGTCTTTTATATCCGTGTTTTTTCTATGCTAAAATCGCCAACGCGTTGCTGTCCAGGGGAAATCGCTTTCGTACCAGGCCATCACTTTTTGTGGGAACAAACGATAAACACCACCCTCTTGCAGGGCTTTGATATTATATTTTTCTTGGTAGGCGTCATTAAGCTGTGTGACCAATCCAGATTCGGTGATGACAACGGCCGTTCCTTCCAATATAACCACCTCATCGCCACTTTCTAAATTCACAACAATTGCCGGATTAACTGCCAGATTACGTGCTTTTTGGGATTGCATGCTGGTGCCAAAATAAAAAGCACCCTCATACCAAAGCCCCCAGACTGGTGTTGTGTGCGGACGGCCGTTACCATCCACCGTACTCACCCAATAATTTCGCGAAGCAGTCAACCGTTCTTCCGCCCACTGCCACGACAATAAATCCGCCGCATTCTTAATCGGTTTAAGCCCATAATCCGCAGGCATATCAGGTCGGTCAATCTGTGGTGTCTCAGACATAGAATTCTCCTTAGTAATCATCTAAAAATAAC
>JAGRDI010000113.1:27917-31458 GCA_020432765.1 Anaerolineales bacterium
AACTTATTTATGGACAGTTACTTATTTCGTCCTCTATTAATAATTTCTGCCCTTGGTTTTCTATTATCGTAAGAATTGTGCACAAAAGCACATCTAAGAATTTAGCAGTATTATTCTTGACATCAACTTCATGTTTGCTATACTGCTTTTTATCTGGAAGAATTCAAAATTCTAGCAAACAAAGATTACAAAGGTTTTTTATGGTTTGGCAACATTGCAGGTGTATGAAGCGAGGAAGCTAACGCTTTTTGCCTAATACACATCTCAAAGGATAACAACAGGCAATCGGTGGTGGCTACCCTCGCGAAGCAAAAAATTTGCTCGCTAACGTGCGTTTAGTAGCTGCGACCGTTTTTTGTTGTCTCAGGCAACAGTCATAGAACGTATAATATGGCCTGATGGTCTGAATTCAAAAATCCCTTGAGGAAAACCTGCATTATGTTGTCAACACTTGAAAAACCAAATCAAACAATCGACCTCGACTCCCCCCACAATTTAACTGCACAAATTGGCAACACACCGTTGCTGCATCTGGCAAAGACTGCGGCCGCCCATGATTTGCCAAATACTGTCGAGCTTTATGCAAAAGCTGAATGGTTTAATCCTGGCGGCTCTGTCAAAGACCGCGCCGCCTTAAATATTATCCGTGTAGCAGAAGAAGACGGCCTTTTACGCCCAGGTATGACATTGCTAGACTCAACCTCTGGCAATACTGGCATTGCTTATGCGATGCTTGGCGCAGCACGCGGATACAAGGTCAAATTGACAGTTCCTGCCAATGCCAGCCCCGAACGCCTCTCCATTTTACGTGCTTATGGTGCCGAACTGGTGCTTACAGATCCAATGGAAGGGTCGGATGGTGCGCTGGTTGAGGCACGTCGTCTTGCCGCAGCCGATCCAACTCTTTTTTACGCCAACCAATACAACAACAATGCCAACTGGCAGGCCCATTATCTCACAACAGGCAACGAGATTTGGCAGCAGACAAACGGCCGTATCACCCATTTTGTCGCCGGATTAGGGACAAGCGGCACTTTCACTGGCACAACACGCCGTCTTAAAGAGTTGAATCCAAACATTCGCTCGTATGCTGCCCAACCTGATGGCCCCTTCAATGGCTTGGAAGGGTGGAAACATATGCAAACGGCCATCGTCCCTGGCATTTATGACGAATCACTGGCCGATGAAAATCTAACCACACGCACCGAAGATGCGTATGCAATGGCACGTTTTTTGGCCCGGCATGAAGGTTTGTTTGTCGGCATCTCTTCGGCAGCGGCAGTCGCCGCCGCACTCACAGCGGCGCGTGAATTAGAAGCGGGTCTTGTCGTGACCATTATGCCCGACAATGGCTTTAAATATTTGAGCGAACGTTTTTGGAATGAACATTGATTAGCACATATCAAAATAGCCTGGAGAAAAAGAATTCACGGCGTTTTTGTGATAGTGATAGAGAGAATTATTGATGCTAAAACTGACACATGGCGTTTATAAACAAATTAAGGCACATGGCGCAGCATCTTATCCACATGAAGGCTGTGGCTTGCTGCTAGGGTATGTGGAAGATGGTGTTAATGTTGTCACGGCCGTTCAGCCTATGCAAAATATATGGCCAGTTGAAGCCGAAAAACCGACTCGCTTCCGCATTGCAGAAGATGATTGGCGCGACGCAGAATTAGAAGCAATGCTCAACGGCTTGGATGTCGTTGGTGTCTTTCACAGCCATCCCGACAATCCACCAGTAGCTTCGCCGCGTGATCGCGCATGGGCTGCCTGGACAGGGTATTCCTATTTAATCACCCAAGTTAATAATGGAGACCCAAGTTACAGCCGCTCCTGGCAGCTAAAACAAGATCGCTCAGGATTTATTGAAGAACCTATCACTGAAATAACATTGATGATAGAAAATAAGTGACAAATAACCATATGCGATTTGCAGATTGCAGACACTATTCCGAATTCCGCAAACTGCAATCCATCATCCCAGAGGAGTTTATGCATGACTACAATTCGAATCCCCACCCCATTACGCCCCTACGCTTCCGGCAACAGCAGCGTCAATGTACATGGCAGCACAGTTGGAGCCGCACTAACTGATTTAACGACCCAATATCCAACCCTGCGGGAACATCTTTATGAGGAAAATGAGCTGCGTAGTTTTGTCAACATCTACTTGAATAAGGAAGATGTGCGCCATTTGCAAGGAGCAGAAACGGCCGTTTCTGAAAACGACACGCTGTTAATCATCCCATCAATCGCTGGAGGCAACCATGGCTCGTAAAGTGGACCAATCAGCACTCAAAGTAAACCAAGGTTTTATTATCGGTCTACTGATCTTGGCGTTTATTCTAGATGCAGTCTGGTTAGTCGCTTTTGTTGCGGTGGTAATGTTGGTGGGCACGGCCGTACCCAAGCTCGCGCTGTTCAAAATAATGTATTTACATCTGCTCAAACCGGCCGGTATCATTAAACCAGATGTAATCACCGATAATCCAGAACCACATCGTTTTGCACAAGGCTTTGGCGGAGTCGTCGTCGCCCTTTCTGTTCTTGTTCTATTAGCCGGTTTTCCGCTTGCCGGCTGGGCGTTAGCAGCTTTGGTGGTCATATTGGCCGCGTTAAATTTATTTCTTGGCTTTTGTGCCGGCTGTTTTGTCTATTACCAACTCAATCGATTCGGTATTCCTGGTTTCACACACAGCCCGATAAACACGACAACAAATTAATGGATATTTGATGATTACACGAATAATTTTCATTCTGAGTGCAGTTACGCTAGCAATCGCTTTATATTATGCTTTTAAGTATTGGCAAATGGCACGCATATCGCGGCGCTTGTCACGCTCAACGGCCGTTTCCACACAACCTACCTTACTGTACTTTCGCAGTGAAAGCTGCACGGTCTGTCCTACCCAAGCACATTATATCGATACAGCGGCGCAGGAATGGAACGGCCGTATCGCCATTCAAAATATCGATGCTGAACTTGAACCAGATAAGGCAAACAAATATAATGTATTTACCCTGCCCACAACGATCATCGTCGATACACAAGGCAAAGTACGCGAAATTAATTATGGGCTTACCCAGCCACACAAATTAAGCCAACAGATACAGGGAATCATATGAGCATTAAAGAATTGATTGATCCGGCAGCGCTTAAGCTGTCGCATGAAGAAGTCCAACGCTACAGCCGCCATCTCATCATGCCAGAAGTCGGCATGCAAGGGCAGCTGCGCCTAAAAGCGGCCAGCATCCTATTAATTGGTGCAGGCGGGCTCGGTTCACCTTTGGCTATGTACCTGGCAGCGGCAGGAATCGGCCGCATTGGTCTGGTTGATTACGATGTTGTTGACTACACGAATCTACAGCGGCAGATCATCCACGGTACAAAAGATGTCGGCCGTCTCAAATTAGCCAGTGCCAAAGACCGCATCCTGGACATCAATCCCCATGTACAAGTAGACAGCTATGAAGTGCCGCTCACTTCAGACAATGCCCTCGAGATTTTAGCCCCCTATGACATCATCATCGACGGCAC
>JAGRDI010000113.1:31597-44581 GCA_020432765.1 Anaerolineales bacterium
CGCTGCCTTTTCCCAGAGCCGCCGCCACCAGGACTTGTGCCCAGTTGTGCCGAAGGCGGTGTGTTAGGCATTTTACCGGGAACAATCGGCGCAATTCAGGCTACTGAAGCGATCAAACTCGTTCTAGGTACAGGCGAACCATTAATCGGCCGTTTACTTTTGTATGATGCCTTAAGCATGAGTTTTGACGAGGTACATCTGCGCAAAAATCCAAATTGCCCGATTTGCAGCGAAAATCCCACACTAACCGAATTAATTGATTATGAGCAGTTCTGCGGTATGCCGGCGCATGACCACAGTCACTATTCTGCAGCAGCAAGTCCAAACGGCAGCAGCATCCCCAAAATCACACCTTTAGAGCTGCAGGCTCGGCTTGATAATGGCGATGATTTGTTCATCTTAGATGTTCGCGAACCGCACGAATGGGATATTTCTAATTTAAGCCATTTAGGTGCCGTTTTGATTCCAAAAGATGAGGTCGTTGAACGTATGAATGAGTTAGATACTGCTCAAGAAATTGTGGTTCAATGCCGCAGTGGTGCACGTAGTGCCGACATTGTGAGTGAATTACAAAAACATGGCTTCAAAAAATTGTTGAATTTAGATGGCGGTATCAACCGATGGGCACGTGAGGTTGACTCAACTATCCCAACCTATTAACCACAGTCACATAGGTAGAGTGAGGCGGGCAGGATAGATATCTTCCATGCAGAATTGATACATCTCCCGTCTGTCTCGATTGAACACTTTAGCGATATTTCTCGCGCAAAGCACGTTCTATCTGGCGATTCGAATCTTTTTTAGCGAGATCAGCACGCTTATCTTGTTTTTGTTTACCACGTGCTAACGCAATTTCTAACTTGGCACGGCCGTCACGTAAATACATACGCGTTGGCACACATGTCAAACTTTTGAGTGTCAAATCTTCGATAATTTTGTTGATTTCGCGCCGATGCAGCAGCAGTTTGCGCGGCCGTGTGGCATCATGGTTTTCACGGTTTCCATGTTCATATGGCGCGATATTGGCTTCCAACAACCACAGTTCACCGTTTCGCGGACGCACAAAACTGCGTTGTAAACTAACCTGATTGGCACGTATTGATTTAATTTCAGTACCACTCAAAACCAAACCCGCCTCAAATTTATCCAACAAGTGGAAATCAAATGAAGCCCGTCTATTTTTCGCTATTACTTTGATGCCAGAACTATCTTTCATTTTTTTAGCATTTCAGCTTCTCAAACAGTCAGCATTTAGCTATAGGTGTTAAGAAAAACATTTGGGGTTTGTAGTAACGACTTTAGTCGTAGGCGCTCACCGGCGCACACACCGCTAAAGCGGTTACTACAAACCAAAACATTATCTTAATGTCTATAATAGCTGAAATGCCGCCGAGATGCTGAACCACTTCCTACTCACCATTCAATAAAAATTCAAGGGCGCGTTGGAGTTGTGTGTCATCTTCTCCGCCCAAATCAAGCGGGGATTCTACCTCAATATCAGGTGTGATGCCTGCTTTGTCGATGCTATTATTTGCAGGTGTATACCAACGTGCAATCGTGACCCGCAGTTCAGCGCCATCAGATAAGGTATTTACCTGCTGCACCGAACCTTTGCCAAATGTCGTTTCACCAATCAAAATGCCGCGTTGATTGTCTTGGATAGCGCCTGCCACAATCTCAGAAGCACTGGCGCTGCCGGGATTGACCAAAACGACGAGCGGTAGGCTTTCGCCAACATCGCCATCATCAGACTGAAATACTTCTTCCAAACCTTTGTTGTTGCGTTCATACAAGACAACGCCTTCCGGCAAAAATATGTCAGCCACTGATACAGATTGATCCAAGAAACCGCCCCCATTGTCACGTAAATCAAAGATGATTCCGGCTGGGTTTTGGGGTAAAAGTTCAGCGAGAGCTGCAAGTACGGCCGTTTCCGCATTACGATTAAATGTTGTCAAGCGCACATAGGCAAACTGCTGCCCGTCCTTTTCTAACATTTCAGATTCAACTACTGGCACCTCATATTCAGTACGTACAATCGAAAATTCGAGTGGTTCTGCTTCGCCTTCACGGATGACTTTAATAACCACGGTACTACCCTCAGGCCCACGCACTCGCAGCAGGATTTCATCAAAACCCAGGTCAAATGCACTTTCGCCATCCACTTCAAATACGATATCACCCGGCAGCAGTCCCGCAATATCGGCAGGCTGTCCATCCATTGGACGTACGATTTCAAACAGGCCTTCATCCGTTTCGCGTACAAATGCGCCAATCCCAGACACCGAACCACTCATATCCTCACGCAAACGCGCTGCAACATCCGGTTTGATGTAACGTGTGAAGTCATCACCCAAAGTTTCGATGGAACCGGCGATGGCTGATTGGATTAATTCTTCGTCAATGGGAATCTCGCCATCAAAATCGCTGCCGATTAACTGCCATGCTTCGTAAAAAGTGGCAAAGTCGAGGTCTTCGGGATCGAATTCGGATAGACGCTGCGGAACGGCCGTTGGGACGGCCGTAGGCTCCACAGGGACAGCAGCCTCTGACGGAACCATCGTCGATTCTTCAGCAAATACAGCTTCTACTGTAGGGGTCACCACCACAGTTTCGATCACTTTCACCTCGCGGGTAACTTCCAGCGATTGACTGACCGTTTCAGTTACTGTTTCGGTAATTGTTTGTGGCTGCGCAGATGAACGGCCGATCACAAACCCCACCCCAGCCATAACCAGCGCCACCAAGAGCAAACCAATAATTAAAATGAGGAGGCGTCCCCTAGAGGACGCGTTATTTTCAGACACAATTAATCCTTGTTTGAAAGCTAGTCAGCCTGTCAGCTTGTTTGACGAATTTCCTGAATCGCTGATGGCTGAAAGGCTAAAACGCTAATTACTGCAATTGTTCAACGGCCGTTTGCAATAATTCATCGATGCCGTTATCCACTGCTTCCTGTGTAATTTCCACCAATATATCCGGCTCCAAACCCTGCCCATCAATCTGATTATGATCCGGCGTGAACCAACGCGCTGAAGTCACATGGACAGAAGAACCATCGCTTAAATCAAATACCAACTGGACCGAACCCTTGCCAAAAGTTTTTTCATTACCGATTAATACCGCTCTCTCACGATCTTGCAAGGCGCCAGCCACTATTTCGGCAGCACTGGCAGTACCGCCGTTTACCAAAACAACCAACGGTACGTCAGCCGCCAACGTTTTATTGGTGGTCTTAAATTCACGTTCATCCCCATTACTGCTTTGCTGAAATAAAACCGATCCTGCATCGAGGAATTGATCAGAGACATCAACGGCCGCCTCCAATAAACCACCGGGATTGCTGCGCATGTCAAGGATTATTTTGGTAACCCCTTGATCCAGCAAATCAACCAATGCATCTGCCACTTCAGTACCACTTTCACCGCTAAAGCGGCTCAATTGAATATATCCAATAGACGGGTCTTCTTCTAACACCCGCGCCAGGACAGATGGAATCAAAATATCGGCACGCTCAATTGCAATATCAACAGAGTCTATTGCATCGGAATGGCGCACCGTCAATATAACTTCGGTCCCTTTTTCGCCTTTGATCAGATCAACAATTTCATTGACGGTCATTTCGGCGGTAACGGCCGTGCCATCTACCATCAACAACACATCTCCAGACAAAATACCGGCCGCTTCGGCAGGATTCCCCGGAATCGGTTCCAGCAGCACATCGCCGCCTTCTTCTGGCCGTGAAATATATGCCCCAATACCACCAAATGAACCTTGCAGCCGCTCTTTTTCAACATCACGCGCAACTGGCTCTACAAAAACAGTATAAGGATCACCTAAAGTATCGAATGATCCTCGAATGGCACCGTACGTGCGCAGATTTTCAGTTGGAAGTTCTCCAATGAAATGATCATCGACTAATCCCCACGCTTCCCAAAAGATATTCATATTCTCCTGAGCATGCGCAGATTGCTCGCGTAATGCCAGTAAATCATTGACAAAATAGCCAGCAGCAAATGCACTGATTGCCAACAATATAAGCATAAAAACCGTTAAACCACTTCTTGTTTTACTCGACATAAATTTCTTTGTCTGCAAGAGCAGCACGGAGATACACAGAGGCTAAACGGAGTTTCAAAAGAGGATTTGGAGGAGTCTGTAACAATACAGAATCGTTAATCAAATACCATTGTTTGCGCAAGCGCATCTCCAAAATCTCTCCTTTCCCCTCTATGCCTACTCCTGCAATGTGATTGCATAACTCCGTGCAACCATAGCTGCCTAATAAATATTATTGATGTACCAAAAGCATATTAACACAGGTGTTCATTAGAGCAATGTGGGCTATAATTTACACGTTAAACATTAATCAACTTTCGCAAAAACGCCGCTTTGCTTCAGTAATTAATGTTACACCAAATACGAAAAGTTTAATGGGGGAGTTCGTTCTTCCCGGGTATTGTAATGAACCGCTTAGGTCGGATATTTCTGGTTGGTCTTTTTCTGCTGTCTATTTGGCTGCCTGTCGCAGGCAAAACGGCCGCTTCGGGCATGCTCAGCACAGGCGTTGCTGCACGCCAATCGACTGAATCTGAAGCTGAACAGTTGCTGCAAGCAATGACTACTGAAGAGCGGATTGGCCAATTGTTTATGGTCACCTTTGAAGGCGACAGTGCCTCAGCAGACAGCGATATTGCCGATTTGATTCGGGATTACCATGTTGGCGGAGTGGTCTTGCTGCCCCAAAATGATAATTTTAGTGGTTACGGTGATACACCTCAAACCCCAGAACAACTCCGAACTTTGAACAATAATTTGCAAAGTTTGGCACTAACAGGCCAAATTAGCAAGACTCTCGAACTACCCTTAGATTCAGAACTTTTTTCACAACCACCTGCGCCACCAGCATCCGGCATCCACCTACCACTCTTTATTGCCATGAACCACGAAGGCAGTCCATATGACCCAAATCGAAATCTAGGTGGATTTACGGCCGTGCCGACAAATATGGCGATGGGTGCAACCTGGCAGCCAGAATATGCCCAGACGATTGGTACCATGGTCGGTCATGAATTGTCTGCAGTTGGTATTAATATGCTCTTTGGCCCCGCCTTAGATGTGCTCAAACAACCTTCGCCAGGCAATCCTGCCGATTTAGGCACAATGACATTTGGCGGCGACCCATACTGGGTCGGCAAATTGGGACAAGCCTATATAAGCGGTTTGCATGAAGGCAGCGCGCAGCGCATCGCCGTCATCGCCAAACATTTTCCCGGCAATGGCAGTAGTGATCGCTCACTCAACGATGAAGTGCCAACGGTGCGTAAATCGCTCGAAGAACTCACCAAAGTTGAATTAGCGCCGTTTACGGCCGTTACTGGCAAGTCCGAAGAGGAAACGGCCGTAGTTGACGGTCTGCTCACAACCCATATACGCTATCAAGGGTTTCAAGGTAATATCAGTGATACCACCGCACCAGTAAGTTTTGACCCACAAGCTCTCAATACTTTAATGCAATTACCCGCGTTCTCTGATTGGCGCAGTAATGGCGGCCTGATCGTTTCCGATGCTTTAGGCGTACGGGGTGTCGAACGTTTTTTCGATGCGACCGATCAAGAATTCCCACATCGGCGGGTTGCCAGAGATGCATTTCTTGCAGGTAATGATTTGCTTTACCTCGGTGAATTTGCCCTCGGCACGGCCGCTTACCCAGAGCAATTAGCCAACATGAAAGATACAATGGATTGGTTTGCAGAAAAATATGATACCGACCAAACCTTCCAACAACGTGTCGATGAAGCCGTTTTACGCATTTTGCAGCTCAAGCTGGATTTATATGCAAACGATTTTTCAACAGACAACGTCTTCATTAAATCAACTGACGACAATGTACAGACCGAGACGGGCTCTACTGGTTTATTTGAATTAGCGCAGTCTGGAACAACCTTAATCTCCCCCAGTCAAAGCGAGCTTGCCGAACGGCTAGCAACCTTACCCGGTCTGAATGACAAGATTATCATCTTCACAGATGTACGCGAAGTGCAGCAATGCTCCGAATGCTCGCCTGCACCGATCATCAGCCAAACAGCATTGGAAGAACGCATGCTGGCATTATATGGCCCTGATGCCAGTGGACAATTGCAGCCTGGGCAAATCAGTAGTTTTTCGTTCACTGATTTGCAAGATTTTTTGGCAGCGGGTGGCGAACCAATTTTTCTGCCGACACCAGCTCCAACAGCAACCAGTAATCCTGAACTCGAAATTGAGGATTTTAGCACACCACTCCCCACCGTAACACCACCCCCCGGTTTTTTTGTACAAGAGGCACTAGATGATGTCACCTGGATACTCTTTGGCATGTTGGATGTGAATGAAGACACAAAAGCATTAAATCAATTCCTGGCGCAACGTCCCGATATCGCTCGCGATACACGTATTATCGCTTTTGCGTTCGATGCACCCTACTACCTGGACTCTACTGAAATCAGTAAATTGACTGCCTATTTTGGTCTCTACAGTCATAGCAACCCCTTTATTGATGCGGCCGTACGCGCACTATTCCAGGAATCTCCATTAACGGGATCCTCCCCAGTCAGCATTGATGGCGTTGGCTATAATCTGGCGTTGCAAACACAACCTGATCCTGCGCAAATCATTGAAATATTCATCGTGCAAAATGATACTACCCAATCGCCCCCGAGCGAAGCGCCTTTGGACGCAGCGATTGGCGACACGCTTTTATTGCAAACCGGCGTTCTGCGTGACCGTAATGGCAATCAAGTGCCCGATGGTACGATTGTACAGTTTATCCTACAAGACCGCATTCAGGGCGCAGTAAGCATCATCGGCGCGGAACCCACGACTGATGGCATGGCACGCATTGGTTATGTACTTGAAGCCAGCACAGGACCAGGACAATTTCGGATAACGGCCGTTTCTGGGGATGCAGCCATTTCACAAGCGGTCGATATTTCTATCGAGGATGAAGCTCAAGTAGCGATTATCGTGCCGACACCAACGGCAACCATCACAGTCACACCATCACCCATTCCCACAAACACACCTATTCCATCGGCAACTCCTACCGCCATGCCCACAGCCACACCAGTCACCATTGAGTCACCACTTGAACCGGGAATCCGTATTGGTCTGTCTGAATTTCAATTGTTGATGAGTATGTTTTTCGGTTTAGCTATCACTGGCGGGATTGGGGTTTTGCTAAGTCAACGTAATGACAACACAACGGCCGAAATGGTTAGCTGGCTGTTATGGGGAGTAATCGGCGCACTTATATTGTATTTGTACTATATGCTGGGGCTGCCGGGAACGGCCGTGTTACAAAACATCGGCAGTTGGGCAGGGCTGCTCACAACCATTGTCGGCGGACTACTCGGCCTCCTCCTCTTCCAACTGTGGAACCAACGCGCATCAGTATAAATTTCGACGCGGTTAAAAAGAAATTCAATATCCCAATATAATATCCGCGTTCCCTTCTATCCGTGTCAAACCCTTTTTACTCGTTACTTTCCAAATCACCTTTAGCTACATATTCACTCACCAACTCACGGCGTAGGGTTTTGCCCACAGAACTTTTTGGCAATTCATCAACAAATACAATCTTGCGTGGATATTTATAACGCGCTAATTGGGTTTTACTCCACTCGATCATCTCAGATTCAGTCGTGGCATCACCAGGCCGTTTCACCACCCAGGCCACAACAGTCTCACCACGTTTGGCATCTGGCACACCAGCCACGCCTACTTCTTGTACCGCCGGATGCTGCGCTAACACTTCTTCCACTTCACGCGGATAAATGTTAAATCCGCCGGCAATGATCATGTCTTTCTTGCGATCTTCGATGAAAAAGTAGCCATCTTCATCCATACGCGCCATGTCGCCTGTATACAACCAACCATCACGCACAGCCACGGCCGTTTCCTCCGGCATATTCCAATAACCCGGCATAATCGTAGGCCCTTTGATCACAATTTCCCCCACCGCGCCCACCGGCACTTCTTTTTGCTGATCATCCAATGCAACCAGCCGCACCTCAACATTTGGCAGTGGCAAACCAATTGAACCGGGCGGATTTTCACTGTACAGTGGATTGGCATGTGTAGCCACATGCGCCTCAGTCAAACCATAGGCCTCAACCAAATTACCACCAGTTAGTTCTTCAAATCTGCGTTTGGTTTCAACCAACAAAGGAGCTGAAGCTGACAAACATGTGTTTATCGAACGAATATCATACTTGCCAGCAGCGACATCTGGATTATTATTAATAGCCACATACATCGCCGGTACGCCCGGGAAAATCGTGGGGCGTTGGGTGTTAATGCTCTTCATCACATCATCTTGATCGCGTGGGTCGGCAATTAAAACGATCTTAGCTCCCAATGAAATTGGTGTGATCATCGCCGCCACAATGCCATACGAATGGAAAAGCGGCAAGCTGGCTAAGAAAACCTCGCTGCCGGACCGCATATTGGGGTCCCAGGCACGTACCATGTAGGCATTGCCCAGCAAGTTTTTATGTAAACCAATCGCCCCTTTAGAAACGCCGGTGGTCCCGCCAGTGTATTGCAACAAGGCGATATCGTTTGGCCCGACATCAACGTTGGGCGCAGCTTTACCACGTCCACGCGCCAAGAAATCCTTGAATTTAGTGTCACCATCGACAAGGTGAACAGCATGTCCATCTTTACGCTCTTTGGCAAGCGTGAACAATATTTTCAGATGCCAGGGCAAATATTCTTTGATGTTTGTGACGATGATTTGGGTAACGGCCGTTGCCCCCGCCCTTTGCACTTTTTTGAGCATCTCATAATAAAGACTCATCACAATCACCGTCTTAGCGCCGCAATCTGCCAATTGATGCGTTAACTCACGTTCGGTATACAGCGGATTGAGTGCCATCACTACGCCGCCTGCTTTGAGTATGCCAAAAAATGCGATCATGAACTGCGGGCAGTTGACCATATACAACGCCACACAATCCCCTTTTTGCAGACCTTTAGCCAACAAACTGGCGGCGATAGCATCAGCTTGTGCATTTAACTCACGATAGCTGATGGGTGTACCTTTGAAGAGAACGGCCGTTTGCTCAGGATAGGTGCGTGCGGATTCCTCTAAGAAATGGTGTACCGTGTGCTCAGGAATGTCAATCGCCGGCAGGACACCCTCATCATAATTTTTTAACCACGGTTTATCTGCATAGGAAAAGCTCATATTTTTCCCCCTTGAAAAGCCCAGATCTACAGGACGATCCAATAAAGTTATTCTGTAAACCTAATGTCAATTATCTTGCATGTTCAATATATCACAGTTCTAAAGGAAAAAGTAAATCTAACGACCTTCAGCGGCCAAGGCACGTTGGTAACAGGCATGAGCATAAACGACCATGCCTGCGCTCCAAGTGAGTGGTGCTTCAGAGGTGTACCAGAAGGTTTGCAACGGCCGTCCATCCTCCCCATAAACCTCATGCACGACCCCGTCGCGGACAATCAAATCATAAATGCGATGCAATAAAGTACGTGCTTCCGCCAAACGCCCGACGCGAGTTAATGCCACGATATGCCAGCCCCCCAACCACAACCAGGCGGCCGTCGTATGGTAATGTGGAATGCCACCCAAACGATTCTCAATCGCCACATATTGGCTGCCATACGGCCGATCCGTCACTTGCGTCGGCACAGGATCAGGCATACTCAAATCTCGCATTTTGTCCAAAATCGCGTGACTTTGGGCTTCTGAGGCCAAACCCCAGGCGACAGCTAATAAATTGCCATCACTGTTGAGCAGTTCAAACTGCTCACTGGTGATGTAATAACCTAACTCGTCGCGCCAAAAATGGGCATTGATGGCCGCTTTTAACTGCTCCGCCTGTACTTCAAATTGTTTATGCTCTTCCGTATAACCATACTTTTCAGCCGTTTGCGCCAACTCATGCAGTGCCTTCCAATACAACACATTGGCATATAACACACATCCCAAACGACTAATGCTGTCCGCCCAATCAGTATAGGCACCTTGGTGCAACAGCCCATCTTCATGCAACGCTTGTTTTTCCAACCAGGCCACCGCATTTTTTAAGGACGGCCAATGCGTTGTAAAAAAAGAGTCATCACTAAAATGACGTAAATAGTTGAGTGCTGCCACTACCAACAACGCATTACCATCGAGCGAAACTGTATTGTGGGCGGTCATCATTTTTGGACGAATAGGTCTGTCGATGGGCTGCTGACGACCAAATAAGGAATGCAAATAACGGTTAAAGGCCCTGGTTGATGTCACCTTCACGGGAAATTGACCATCTGCGGATTGATTGATCAAGAAAACTTCCAGCGATTCACGAGTCGCACGTACTTCGTTGAGTTCCAACAATCCAAAACTAGCAAACCCAAAATCACGCGCCCATGGTTCACGGAAGTTGCGCATACCTGCGCACAACACTTGTTTCATACGGCCGTCGGGCAAAGCACGGCGTTCAATACCAGCACGCAAATCTGCCGAAGCAATCTGCATCGCTTTTTCAGCTTGCGATAAATGGGTTTCGATGCGCCCTTCCATCACCGACCGCACCAACGGCGGCCGTCCCAACAAACGCAGCCAATAAGAGATGATATACCAGCTTATAGCCCCTAGAATAAACGCGATAGTTGTGGGGAACAACGGCCGTATTTTGCCCCACGATCCATTCAAAGGTTTCCTGTTCATTCAATTCACTAATGAGTTTCATGAGGTCTGTCATTCCTGCGCAGGCAGGAATCCAAGTGTTTGGATACCCGCCATCGCGAGTATGACATACGCTACTACCCTCTTTTTTTACCCAATAATACTATACTCATACTGCCCACGCACCGGATCACTTTCGGCAAAACGTGCAAAGCGGAAGAGCTGTGTATCAAAGGGAACCGTTTTTTCGTCTGTAATCAAATCTGCCAGCATCACGCCCACGGCTGGCCCTAATTTGAACCCGTGGCCGCTAAACCCACTGCATACATAAAAGCCGCTGCCAACGGGTAATTCATCAATAATCGGATGCCAATCAGGGGTGATGGCGTACAACGAGGCATAACCACCCGTGAAGCCTGCCGCATCCATGGATGGATAACGGCGCACCAAACGCTCACCTGTTTCCATCACAAAATCATCATCGACGCCTTGAGCAAAGTTATCTGGGTCAACTATCGCTTCCGCTTCGGAGGGATCAATCAAGCCTACCAATGTCAAATTGCCGGTTTCAGAGCGGAAATAGGTGGCATTGATAAAATCAGCAAAAACAGGATGTGGTTTTTCATAACCAGGTGGCCGCTTGAAAAAGGAGACTTGTACCCGGCAGGAATCAATCGGCACATCGACACCAGCCATTTTGGCGACTTGTGCGCCCCAGGCACCGGCACAATTGACAACCACAGGCGCATCATAGGAGCCAGAAGCCGTATCCACTCCCACAACTTTTTTACCAGCGAATCGAATTTTGGTAACGGCCGTTTCCCCCAAAATCACAACCCCCGCCCTCTTCGCAGCTGCTGCATATGAAGTCACCGTCAAATAAGGATCAGCATAACCACTTTCAGCCTCATACGCCGCCGCTACCAAATCAGCCCGATCTAAACCTGGCATTAATTCATCCAGCCGTTCAGTGGAAATTATCTCGGTTTTTATGCCCAGACTTTGTTGCAAAGCGACATTAGCTTCCAAACCAGCCCGATCCGCCTTAGGCGCAACGGCCACAAAACCAGTTGTCGTAAAGCCACATTCGCCACCGATTTCCGCGTCGAAGTTTTGGAATATTCGCAAACTATACAATGCCATGCGTGCCGTGGTTTCATTGGAATAATGTTGACGAATAATTGCCGAGGATTTGCCGCTCGGACTGTTGCCAATCACATCTTTATCGAGCAAAACCACCTGCAAACCGCGCCGCGCCAACTGTAAAGCAGTTGCACAACCCATAATGCCGCCACCAATAATGATCACATCAAATTTATTTGTCATCTTTAACACCCCTCAAAAAGAGACGCCCCAGCGGGGACGTCTCTACAAATTTTCTTTTGTGTCTTTGTGCTGCAACGCTTATCTTAATTCACAACACCCGCATCAACCATCGCCAGATACACATTTTCGGCTGAAAAAGGCGGGCCAACCAGCCGCACACCCACCGCATCATAAACCGCGTTGCCCAGCGCGGCAATCGTGGGAATCATGGGATGTTCACCTACACCACGCGCCCCCCAGGGACCATCCGCTTGCGGCACTTCGACAATAATGCTTTCAATCACTTTGGGCACATCAGCGGCAGTAGCGATACGATAATCGACAAAACTTGGATTGCGCATCACGCCCTCTTTAAGCTGCATCTCCTCGAAAATCGCCGAGCTTAACCCTTGCATGAAGCCGCCTTCAATTTGAGCCTCGACCAGTTCAGGATTGATCGCCTTGCCCACATCGAACGCAGCCACACCTTTCAAAACTTCGATTTTGCCGGTAGCCATGTCAACTTCGATATCCAGGCCTTGTGCGCCGACCGTATAATGCACCACAGCCCGTTCCCCCTGACCGGTCTCAGCATCCAGACCGGTCACATAGGTGGGCATAAAACTGCCACGGCCGACTATCG
The DNA here is from genome assembly GCA_020432765.1 of Anaerolineales bacterium. Taxonomy (GTDB): domain Bacteria; phylum Chloroflexota; class Anaerolineae; order Promineifilales; family Promineifilaceae; genus JAACFF01. The sequence continues at coordinate 44,221 of JAGRDI010000113.1, forward strand.
GGCCGCCTGTCCATTCGGTGAAATCATCATTGGGCAGACCGTAAATCACCAAATCGCGCAGCGGGGTTTCGTTTTCGCTTTTGTATGAAACGACAATGCCCTCGACAATATCGAGATCATCAATATCCTCATCCCACGCTGCGGCTACCACTGCCAAAATCTGATGCCGCGCATCACCGGCAGCCAGTTTGATCGCATTACCCATGCTCCAGGTCAAACGGCTGGCGACCGTTTGCCATTCATAGGGACTGTACTGCGTGTCGACCGGACCGGCAATGCGCACCCAATCATAGGGAATACCCAGCGTGGCTGCCGCAATTTGGGCACCAGCGGTAAAAGCTCCCTGTCCGATTTCCTGACC
>JAGRDI010000007.1 GCA_020432765.1 Anaerolineales bacterium
TCGTAAACCGTCATGTTAGGATACAACGAATACTGTTGAAAAACCATGGCCACATCACGCGAGGCTGGCGTTAAGCCATCAACAGCCTGCCCATCGAACAGGATAGAGCCTGCATCTAATTTTTCCAAGCCGGCAATCAAACGCAGGGTTGTTGTCTTACCTGCTCCTGTTGGCCCTAGCAAAACAAAAAACTCACCGTCGGCTATCTCAAAAGAAACGTTGTTAACGGCCGTTGCACCCTTAAATTTTTTGGTGATATTCTTTAGAACAACCTCAGTCATAATCTCTCCTGCTAAGTAATCATCTAAAAATAACTTCCCGTTTTGGCTTGTAGTAACCGCTTTAGCGGTCTGGACGGCTAAAGCCGCCACTACGAACTTATTTATGGACAGTTACTAAGCAATAACTACCGCCCGTTCGCTTTGTGGATCGAAGAAGCGTACCATTTCCGGCTTAAGACCAAAACGGATAGGATCGCCTATCGCATATTTCAACCCCCGGTCACCACGAATATGCACCATCGCATCAACATTTTCCGCCTCAAGTGCCACATGCATCATATTAAATGCACCATGCAAATCATTGGCATACACCTCAGCTCCAAAAGGGCCATTCTCGCTAGCATAAGCAGCCTCCGGTCGGAAACCTAAAATGATTTTATCACTGCTCAATTGTGTACTTATTGCCGAACGCCACTGCTGGGGAACCTCGAATCTGTTCCCCCCCACAAAATGAACAACTCCATCTTTATATTCACCATCTAACAAATTCATGCCCGGACTGCCAATAAAACGGGCCACAAACAAGTTAGCCGGATCATAATAAACCTCAGCCGGCGTTCCGACTTGCTGCACAAACGCATTTGACATAACCACGATTCGGTCCCCCATCGCCATTGCCTCGACCTGATCATGGGTCACATACACCGTTGTCGCCTCTTCCGCAATATGCAGTTTCTTAATCTCCGCACGCATCGTCTCACGAAAATCTGCATCTAATGCACCCAACGGTTCATCCATCAAAAATACAGATGGTTTGCGCACCAACGCACGCCCTAGAGCCACACGTTGTTTATCACCACCACTCAAAGAACCGGGCTTTAACGGCAGCAAGTGTTGGATTTGCAACAAATCGACAACATGCTTCAAGCGTCTTTGAATCACTTCCTTGGATGCTTTCTGGGCTTCTAGCGGAAAAGTAATGTTCTTTTGCACCGTCATATGCGGATACAAAGCATACAATTGAAAAACAAAAGCGATGTCACGATCATCTGGGTTGCGCCAGGTAACATCACGATCACCAATAAAAATCTTGCCGCCCGAAACCGCCTCCAAACCAGAGATCATGCGCAGGGTTGTCGTTTTACCACACCCTGACGGTCCCAAAAGTACAACAAACTCCCCATTCTTAATGGTTAAATCAACCGGCTGGACGGCTTGGAATTCGCCAAACTTTTTTTCTACCTGCTTCAATTCTATCTGCGCCATGTCACTTCCCTATTGCCGGATTGCTCCAAACGTCACACCACGCAGGAGATGTTTACGCAAAACAAAAATAACAATCAAAACTGGAATCAGGAACGCCAGTGTGCCTGCAGCGATAGCTGACCACTCAATCCCACCACGACCTAGCATAGTGGCAATCGCCGGTGGTGCTGTGCGTGCATTCTGACTGGTGAGCATCAATGCAAAAGCATACTCATTCCACACAAAAATCAGGCTAAAGACTGTTGTCGCGGCAATGCCGGTAGCAGATTGTGGCAAAACAATCTTGTAAAAAGCTTGAAACCGGCTGTAACCGTCAACCATAGCGGCTTCCTCATATTCACGCGGAATTTCGTCAATGAAACCCTTCAACAACCACACTGTTAATGAAAGGTTAAAGACCGTATAGATAATAATCATACCTAAATGCGTATCATGCAGACCTAACTGGCGATACATTAAAAAAATAGGAATGGCGACCACAACAGCCGGCAGCATACGACCGCTGAGAATGAAAAAGAGCAGGTCTCCCTCGCCCGGCACACTAAAGCGGCTAAAAGCATACGCAGCCAATAACCCCAGAGCAACTGAAAAAAACGTCGCCCCAAAAGCAATAATCATCGAGTTTGTTAATCGTCTTGTAAAATCGCTGGGGCCATTAATGCGCTGGCCATTTTCCAACGCAACACGGTCAAAAATACCCAACCCTTCAGCATTGGCCTTGGCTTGCTCAAGAGCATCACCACTCAACTGCGAACGCTCCGTCAATAAGAAAACAAACCCTTCCAGTGTGGGTTGAAATACAAATTTAGGGGGAACTGATACAACATCCGATCGTGATTTAAAGGCGGTCATTGCCATCACAGCAACTGGCACCAGCAAAACAATGGCTACAAGGATCACGATCCCTGCACGAATTTTTCTGCCGATTCTGGCACGTGGCTGCACTTTGTCAACTCGAATACCCTCAGTTACTGGTTCACGCGGACCCGTTTCTGCAAATGATGCCATATTTACCCCTCTTTTGCCTTATTCAAATTGCGAATATAAATATTGCTGATAGCGATAATGACGATTAATACCATATAGGCTAAAGCACTGGATCGTCCGGTCTGAAATTGCCCCAAAAAGGCTTGTTGGTAAATGCGAATTGCCACCACCTCAGTTTGTCCACCAGGTCCACCACCTGTCATGCCCATTACCAAATCAAACGATTTGGTGAAGGCTTCAATGGTACGAAAGAGCACCGCAATGAGCATCAAGGGTGCTACCTGAGGCAGCGTAATACGCCGAAATTGAAACCAGGAACTGGCACGATCGATCACTGCTGCTTCATATAAGTAATCAGGAATTGCTTTTAAGCCTGAATAGATGAGCAAAGCGACAAAGGGGGTCCACATCCACACGTCAACGATAATAACTGCCCAGAGTGCAAGCCCCGGCATCGGCTGCCCGCCCCACCTGCTGGCCAACCAATCCGGCGCTGATGCGGGATTTGAAAATCCCAACAAATAATTGAAGTAGCCATAGGCCGGGTTGTACATTAGCTTCCAGAACAAGCCCACAATCACTGGGGAAAGCATCATTGGAATCAAAATTAAGGTTGTGACAATGCCACTGCCTGTGAATTGTTCGCGCAGCAACAAAGCTAGAGCAAACCCCAAGACAAGTTCTAAACCTACCGATAAAACAACATAGCGACCGGTGATGGAAAACGCTTCCCACATCGTTTCGGAAAAGAGAACGCGCTCAAAATTCTCGAACCCCACCCACTCTGGGGCCCTTAACGCAACGGCCGAATAATCTGTAAAGCTCAGGAAAAGGCTGTAAAAAAGAGGGAAAACATTAAATGTGATCAGGATAATCAATGTCGGCCAGATAAATAGGTTAACAAGCGCCCGATCACTTATGATCCGCTTTTGCTTTTCCTGAATAACCGGTTCTATTGTCGAGTCTACCGGCTCCATGCTAGATGTAGACATAATCTCACCATCTCGTGCTCTCACAAAGAGTGGGAGGCCAGACCAAACTGACCTCCCAAAAGTATCACTTACTATGTGTAATACTTTTTATTATTAAAAACCTTTACTGCAGGAATCCTGCCTCTTGCAACATCTCAGCGTGAATTGCGGCAATGTTGTCAAGTGTTTCTTGTGCAGAACCTTCGCCTGTGACGACATATTTGGCCAATTCATCTTTAGCTGCAATTAACAACTCATTGTAGATAGGAATATTGTAGAAATCCTTGACCATGCCCATCGTCTCAGCGAATGCAGCATTGTAAGGCGTCATTTCAAGGAATGCGGGATCAGAAAGTACGGCTTTGTTGGCCGAATAACCACCAACCTCGCCCCACTTTTGCTGCACGTCATCCTGACCAAACCATTTTATGAAATCCAATGCTGCCTGTTTGCGAGTATCATCTATAAAGCTGATGACGCTGATACCCTGACCACCGAGGCTGCCAAACTGTTGACCACCAGGGCCAGATGGATTGACGAAATAGCCAGTGTTTTCGGCATGTGGGTTGATTTCGGGATTAGCCAATGCCGGGAAGAAAGCGAAGTAGTTCATGCCCATTGCTGCCTGACCACCGATCATGGCATCATTAACTTCAGCGAAGAAAGCATTACTCATGCCGGGAGGTTGACAACATTCGTAGAGTTCTCTGTAGAACTCAAGTGCAGCCACAGACTCAGGTGAGTTGATGGTGCCATCAGGGTTAAAGTTTTCGTCAGACCAGTCGCCACCGTAAGAGAACAACATATTCTGGAAACCCATCAACAACCCGTCATAATCAACCTGGGTGTAAATGGCGGAACCATACAGACCTTCATCGGGACGTGTAAAGAACTTAGCGATGTCCATCAATTGATCCATTGTTTCTGGTGGCGCCAACGGATAGCCATATTCAGCTTCAAAAGCAGCCATTTCTTCGGGATCTTCAAAAAGGTCTTTACGATAAGCCCATCCATTGGCATCACCCTCGGTGGGATAGGCCCAATAGGTGCCTGAACCTGGGGGGTATTCGCCGTAATAGGTCAGGGTTGCTTCTGTGACCGTGTCTGTCAGGTTGTTTTCATTGAGGAAGTCGGTCAGATCAACATAGTGACCCTGTGTAGAAGATGTACCCAGCCATTGGCTGTCACCCACGACCATATCATAAGAAGTGCCCTGAGCAGCCATCTCGGTATTAAACAAGGTTCCAAATGAACCCCACGGCTCCTGGACAACATTGACCTTAATGCCAGTCTCTTCTTCATACATATTGCCGATTTCTTGCAGGTAATCGGCCGGGTCCCACTGCGCCCATAAGATTGTTAATTCTTCCACTGAGCCAGCAGTTTCATCGGCTGGTGCTTCTTCTGCAGGGGCCTCTTCTGCGGGCGCTTCTTCGGCTGGTGCTTCTTCTGCGGGCGCTTCTGTCGCGGTTTCACCACCGCCACAAGCCACCAGAATAAAAGCCAAAATACCTACCAGCAGCCATACTAATGTGCGTTTCTTCAACATTTGCTTCATGCCTCCTTCAAGGGTTGTTAATAAATTGGGTAAAAATACCGAAGATTTCGGTAATTAATTTGTGATTTAATACGTAGGCAACAAGCGGAATGTGGGTTATCACTTAATAAAGTGAGAAATCACTTTATTCAAACGCAGCAGACCCTCCAGTTAAATGGAGAAAATGAGTCACTCAATGCTTAAGGGATATTGACTTGCCGGTCTGATTACTTAAGCATGAGCTTTCAGCTGTGTTGCCTATGGTGTCATATCAAATTTAATTTTGGTATGGCATCTTTCTATATATCCTCGAATTAGAATTTTCCTTTAAACGAATTTGTGTGCATCACCTCCTCTTCTCAAATCAGGTTTTTGCAGCAGTGGTGCAGTATTGATCAATATATCAGTTGGTTAAACAAATTTGCCCGCAAATTCTCAAGGTGCGTACGCATCAGGGATTCGGCGCTCCGCGCATCTTCAGCATCTATTGCCTCGACAATCAACCGGTGTTCGGCCGTTCCGTTGCGTAGTTGAGCAATTTCAAGTTTATGGTCAATATTGGCATAACGATGAATGCGGTTGCGCATTTGCAAAACCATTTCACCCAGAAGCGCGTTAGGGCAGGCCGCACTCAATATTTCATGCCAAACTGTATCGGCTTTCGACCATGCTGACCGATCAACCCTTTCAACCGCGTCTTCCATTTTTTCGAGCGACTGCCAAAGAGTTTCCAACTGCTCAGGTGAAATTAATTCAGTTGCCAGACGGGCTAATTCTGGTTCTAGCAGCAGGCGAATATGTATCACGTCTAGAACTTCACGAATAGAGCGTGAAGCGACGGTGACAGCGCGGCCAGGGATGATTTCGACCAAGCCTTCTTGTGATAAAAGCTGCATTGCTTCACGCACGGGCGTGCGGCTGATGCCTAAGGCTTTTGATATGCGGGTTTCTGAAATGGGGGCACCGGGTTGCAGGTTAGCATAACGAATGGCATCTTTAAGGCGGTCATAGGCGAGTTCGCGCAAAAGACGTGGTGAACTATCATCAAGCTGCTCATCTTTATTTTTGAGGAGATAGCGTTCTATTTCGTCCATCACTCAACACACATTATGCTAACTGTATAAGTTCAATATATCACCTGTATACAGGCTGTATAAAACAGTATACAGGTGATATATCAGCTTGTCAAGAGATTTGGGGAATCCTAGTGTGCAGAAGTTTTGTTGATGTAGTTTTGAAACCCTTTGGATCTTAGCACAGCTAAAACAACTGTATTGGGGGTGGAATCGTCAATTATTTCAACAACTAGGTGGTATCTTTAGTGGTTGTCCCGGATAAATATAATTGGGGTTAGAAATGCCATTAAATTGTGCCATCTGATTGACCGTACAACCATATTTTAAGCCAATGCGAAAGAGATTTTCGCCGGGCTGCACAACATGTACACCACTGTTATTTTGTCCTGATTGACCTTGTTGATTATTTTCTGAGCCACCAGTCCCTTGAGCAGGTAGTGTGGTTGGGGTTGGCGTTGGGCCTTCAACAACGGCCGTTCCACCTGGAATAATCAACTCATCGCCGGGGTGAATGGTATCATTGACATTCATATTATTGGCTTGGGCCAGTTCCTCGGGGGTAATACCAAACTGTTGAGCGATTTTATTCATCGAGTCACCCGGGTTGACCACATAAACCTGGGTCTGTGAGGATGGCTGTGTCGCTTCTGGAGTCGTTACCTCTACTGACTCACTTGTCCCTTCCGCGCCTCCCGGTTCGGTAGGTTGAGATGGTACTGGCGTAATTAAAGGCACTTCTGTTGGCAAGAGGCTTGGTTGGGTAGGAGGAATATCAGAGGATGGGGTAAGGGTCGCCACTGGCTCGGTGGGAACTGGACGGACACAAGCAGTCAGCAGCATGACAGCAGCAATTGTGCCGATTGCCCACACCCATGTATATTGTTTGCGTTTCACAGAATCCTCCTAAAGTTGCTCAGTGTAAGCTTATTGTTTCGACCCTAAGGGGATTGTTTATTCAATCACTCGTTTCTTAAAAGAAACCCTAAGAGTTATTATTTACGCCATTTTATGAAAATATTGTAATCTTTCCCCGGCAATAAGTCAACATAATGTTGCATTCTTTGGCTAAATTGTACCTTAAACCGTTATAATTTTATACTATGTCACCCGAAATGGATCCAACGCCCTGCCACATCGGCATCAATGCACACTTATTAGCAAATTCAGCCAGTTACCGACGTGCGGGTATTCATCAATATATTGCACAAGTGCTGCGTAATTTGCCATCCGAAAATTCGTCCACAGGCAACGGCCGTTTTCATTATGACATCTATACTCAACACACAGCGAAATGGCTGCAACGACCAGATTTCACCCTTCACCACAGTCACTGGCCCACCACAAAACGCAGCACACGCATCCTTTGGGAACAAACAGCTTGGCCCTGGCATGCACGCCAACAAAAAAACGATCTGCTTCACAGCATGGCCTTTGTCACCCCTGTACTCACAAACATTCCCAGTGTCGTCACAGTTTATGACCTGAGCTTCATGCATTATCCCGAGAGTTTCCCAATCTTGCAATGCAAATATCTGCGGTCGCAAACCGCACGCTCTTGTCAACAGGCGCAACGCGTAATCACCATCTCGGAATCGACCCGACAAGATGTGCACACCTTCTTTGGTGTTCCCCTCAAGCAAATTGATGTTGTTTTACCCGGTGTAGAAAACATGTATCGGCCGCTGCCGGCAGAACAAATCTCAGCCTTTCGGGCGCAAGAAAATCTCCCAGAAAAATTTCTGCTGCACGTCGGCACTTTACAACCACGCAAAAATATTCCTATTTTACTAGACGCATTGGCCCAATTAAAGCGTCCAGACTTACATCTTGTGCTAGTTGGCGGCAAGGGCTGGTTATATGCTGAGATATTTGCCCGTGTACAAACTTTAGGCTTAGAAAATCAAGTCCGTTTCACCGATTATGTCGCTGATGAGATGCTGCCTTTTTGGTACAACGCAGCGACAGTTCTACTCTTCCCTTCGTTTTATGAAGGCTTTGGCATGCCTGTCGTAGAAGCGTTGGCCTGTGGCACGCCAGTCATTGCTTCCCAGGCTTCCTCGATTCCTGAAGCGGGTGGTAATGCAGCGCACTATTTTGCTCCAGATGACCCGGCAGCATTGGCAAAACATGTAGAAAACATCGTGGACACTCCTGAAATTACAGCTAAAATGTGCGCTAAAGGTCTTGAACAAGCAGCCCAATTTTCTTGGGGACGCGCAGGCAGAGAAACGGCCGTTGTTTACCAACGCGCCCTGGCACAAACATGAAAAGCCGCACCGTCAACTTCCTCACCATCGCGACTGATTTGATCCTCATTAACCTGGCGTTTGTCGTGGCCTATATTGCGCGCTACCAATGGCAATGGCTGCGTCCAGTTCTCTTTCCAGAACCCTATGCTGATTATCTCAGCCAACAACTCATCCTCGTTCTGCTGCTCATCCTCATGTTTTCACAGCACAAAGTGTGGCGGAGACGGCGCGGCGAATTTTGGATTGATGAAATCTCACGCATATTCTCGGCCACCGCCTCTGCCCTCGCATTGATGATGGCAATTACATTCTTTTTCCAGCCCAGCCCTTTCTCGCGCTTATTATTGGTATGGGCCTGGGTCTTCATTGTCCTCTTCATCGGCCTCGCACGTATGCTGCGCCGCCTGACTTTTTCCATGCTCTATCGACGTGGCAAACAGGTTGATCGTGCGCTGGTCATTGGCTCTGGCGAAGCGGGACGCGGCGTCATTCGCACCTTATTGGCACGACCCGATTTAGGGTACAAAGTCATTGGCTATTTGGACGACAGTTCTGACGAAAATAACATCGGCTCTGGCCGCATCCCACACCTGGGCAATTATCGTGAGCTAGCCAAGATCATCCGCACACATCCCAATCTGCACACCGTTTTCATCGCTTTGCCCGGTAGTATGCACCAAGAAGCAAATACATTGCTGCAAATTTGCCAGACAGATGGCATACGCGCCCAAGTCGTACCAGATGTGTTGCAAATCAGCCTCAAGCGTGTGGAATTCAACAATATGGCCGGCATTCCTATGTTAAGTGTGCGTAATTTACGCATGAGCCGTATGGCAAGGGCGCTCAAACGAGGGCTTGACCTGTCGTTGGTACTCCTTTTGAGCATTCCCACTTTACTGGTTGGAAGCCTAATCGCGCTGGCTATCAAACTCGATTCTGCCGGACCTATCCTTTATTCGGGTGTGCGCATCGGACGCAACGGTGTTCCTTTCAAGATGTACAAATTTCGCTCGATGGAGGTTGATGCCGATCAGAAAAAGACAGCTTTACAAGCTCAAAATGAAGCTGATGGCCCCATCTTCAAAATTAAAGAAGATCCGCGTTTGACTCGTGTTGGTGTCTGGATACGGCGTTTAAGTTTAGACGAATTACCACAGTTTTATAATGTCCTTCTAGGACAAATGAGCATGGTGGGACCACGTCCTCCTTTGCAGGAGGAGGTTAACTTGTATAAACCGTGGCAGCTGCAGCGGCTCTCTGTGATTGGGGGTATTACGGGGTTATGGCAGGTAAGCGGCCGTTCCGATTTAACTTTCGATGAATTATGCCTATTGGATATTTATTACATCGAAAATTGGTCATTGACACTAGATATGCGCATCTTGCTGCAAACGATTCCTTACGCCTTATTCGGCCGTGGTGCATATTGATTTTGGGATTTTCACCACAAAAAGCACGGTGATCACAGAGGTTTGGAGTAATATCTAAGACTGTGACGTTTTTGTTCTACCAGAGAGATTTGTCAGCTTTTGTTACTCAAACCCATCTCTCAAACTCCGTATCCTCTGCAGTGAAGAAATTTGAGGCCGGACATCCTAGTAATTACCATCGTCGGGAGCGGAGGGTTG
>JAGRDI010000114.1 GCA_020432765.1 Anaerolineales bacterium
GCCAAAGAAGTAGGCAGTCTGCCGCTGGCATTACAACTGGCAGGCCATTATTTAGCGCGTCAAAAGCAAGTTTCACCGCAAGACTATCTGGTTCAGCTTCGTGAAGAACCTCTGCTGCGGCACGATTCGCTGCAAGGTAAGTTCAGCCGCTACTCACCGACTGGTCACGAATTGCATGTCGCCCGCACCTTTGCGGTCAGCTTCGACCAACTTAAAGCAACTGAATGCGGTGATGTGCTCGCCCTGCGACTTTTAGCGCAGATAAGCTGTCTGGCCCCAAATGAACCCATACCCCTTACCTTATTGCATACCATGAATTCGGCCGCTGAAGCGGCGTATGCAGTTAATGATAAATTACAAACGGGCGTTGAACGCCTCCTATCACTTGGTTTTCTCGGCCCGGGTGACAATAAAAATGTGATTATGCACCGGCTCCTGGTGTTGTTTTCCAGAGATCATTTAGCTGACGAACTTTTGTTCAGCGAGGCCCAAAATACCGTAGAAGCCACCCTTATTCACCAACTCGCCGGGCATAGAGAAACGGATGACTCCCTGGTTACCTTGCCTTTTTCTGCAGCCCATCTACGCCATGTCACTAACCAGAGTCTGGCGCAAGAGAGTGAGAACGCAGCAAGTTTGGCCGCACTGATGGGCGAACATTTGATCACCATTGCTGAGTATGAGGAAGCTCTGTCTTATCTAAAAGCCGCATTGAGCCACAGCAAAAAACAGTTTGGACCAAACAGTTTGCAGAGAGCCAAAGCCGCTGTCCAAATGGGCAGCCTCTTGCAAGACACGGGTCACTATAAGGAAGCAGAGCCTTATTATTTAGAGGCTCTAACAATCCATCAAAACATATTAGGGGATAATCATTTAGACACAGCAACCACTCTAAACAAAATGGGCACACTGCGTTTACGCATAGGGCCATATCAAACGGCCGCACCTTATTTTGAACAAGCTTTGTTGATTCGCGAACATCTGTTAGGACCAGAACATTCTTTGACTTTGGGCGTCGTCAACAATCTTGGGGCCATGCATAATTTTATGGGTGAACCTGACCAGGCCCAAATCTATTTTGCAAGGGTTTTAGCGGTACGGCAAAAAACATTAGGGCCGGATCACCTGCTAACGGCCACAACACTCAACAATTTGGGTGATTTGTTAGCGCGCAATGGCCAGGAGCAGGCAGGACGGCCGTATCTGGAACAAGCTGTGGTGATTCGTGAAAAACAATTGGGCAAAGACCATCCTTTGACATTGGCCTGTAAAACAAATTTAGGCTTGTTGCTCAGCCGAATTGGTGAGTTTGAGGAGGCCAGAGCATGTCTGGATCAGGCATTGGCTGCGGCACTGGCCAAAATTGGGGAAATGCATCCGCTGACAGCCAGGATATTAAATACACTCGGCATTCTGTTTACTGAAAGTGGCCGGTATGACACAGCAATCAAGTATTTAGAGCACGCCTTAAAAATTCGTGAGCAGGTCAGAGGCCGCATACATTCCGATACAGCGTATAGCCTGATTTGTTTAGGGAAAGTGTATGTTGCCCTGCAAGACGAAAAAAGTGCTCGCCCCTTTTTTGAACAGGCACTGGCGATCCTGGAAGAAACCGTCGCGCCGACTGCGCCAGATCGTATTCATGTTCAGGCACAACTGACTAAAATGCAAGCGTGAGACTTAATGACGAATTGAGTTATTTTCCCCTAAAAACACCTTAAGACAGGCGATTCAAAACCTATCACCGTAAATCCACAGAATTTTAGTATTTGCATTATAATAACTTCTATTCTATTATCCCGTTCAGGCATGTTATCTGTGTCTTTTACAGCTTCCTTATCCAAAACATTTGAAGCATCATTTTGTTTGTTTCAATCCATATTTCAACCCTAGTCCGGGTTTAAGGTTCTCAAAACAAAATCATTAAATCGAAAATCCAATCTGGTTTGGGTTTACCCATCCTTTTATTCGCATCATGTTGAGCTAAATTAATGCTCAGTATAATATCAATTCCTGGGGGAATAACATGTCAACCAAATACGCCAGAAAGCCGCTCCTATTTGCAAGTTTATTTTTACTATTTGTCCTTTTTTGGGGGGTGCATCACTCATTCGCTCAGGATGATGGCAACGCACTGCTGCGAGATGCGTGGCAGCGCACGGAACGTGTCGGTAGTTACGACTTTACTACCCAGTTAACCCAAACCACTTACCCCGCGCCACGCATAACCGCGATCGGCCGTTCTGCCAAATATGACACACTCTACCTGCGTGGCACGGCCGATCGTCAGGCAGGTACACTCCAACTTTCCCTATGGGATGATCCTGACAACATACTTGACCCAGAACATGCAATGGAAATACGCATCGAAGGCACACACGCCTATGGCCGTGCAGCAGGCGGTAATTGGCAAGAAATCGACGACATCAGCAATGCCTTTGCGCCCACCGGTGATGCCGCTGCTTTCCTCAATGCCGCTCGAAATGTACGGCCGTTGGGCCAAGAAACCCGCTCTCTTCCCACGCCCAATGGCGGCACACACGAAGTCACCATCGAGCGTTACGCCTTTACACTCGATGGCGAACGATATGCCGAGAATATGCGTCGTATGCTGCAAGATCAGCTGCGTGCCAGCGGCGAACTGCCCAATGGGGTAAACCTGGGGATTAATGATTATTTCCGCAATGCAGTTGGCGATGGTGAAGCGTGGCTCGATGCCAATGGCATGCCGCTGCGATTGACACTCGCCATCGAATTCCCACAAGATCGCAAAGGCGAACGCACCATGATCGATTTGCAAACTGATTTTGTGGCTTATAAAGACGCTGCCCGGGTTTCCCAAGTCGCCTTCATATCTAATCCGCTGCGCTGGACAATGGCAAAGCTGCCCCCCTTGCCCACGATGATAACAACGGCAAAATCGACAGCATGGACAATTGGGGGATTTGCGCTGCTGCTATTGGTTTTTGTTCTGGTTTGGCTACGGCCGAAAAAAGCATACAAATTTATTGCCCCCCTTTTAACAGCACAGATGGTATTCGCCCCTTTAGCCTCACCTTCTTTGTATGATGAAAAACGCATGCAGCAGTTGCAAGCGCGTTTCTCTAGTGCAAGCCAGACAGATGATGATTCAGTGCAACCAGAAACCCTGCCGGATCAACAACCTGTCTGGAATGCATTGCAATCTCCACTCGAAGCGGGGCGCAGAGCCTATCAAAGTAAAGTAGCGGCCGTTACTGCGACAGCAGACCGCATCAGTGAACCCAACCGCACGCCAACCAACAGCGGTATTGACATCGATCAAGACGGTCTCTACAGCGATGAAGAAGCTCATTGGGGATTAAGCGATACAAATCCTGATAATGATGGCGACGGGGTACCAGACGGAGCTGAGGTCGCGCTCTGCCCGGTGCGCGTTAGCACGATTGGCAATCCGTGGGAACATCCCGACAATGTGGCCGACCCTGCTTGCGCGGACCCTTATTATAAAGATACTGACTCCGATGGTCTGACTGATAGTGAAGAAATTCTTTATCTTGGCACTTTTGCCAACACCAAAGATTCCGATAATGATGGCATTTCTGATTACAACGAAGTTCATGGCTTTTTAATGAACGGAACCCGTTACTATACCGACGCCCGCAATCTCGACACCGATGGCGATGGCCTTTTGGATGGCGCCGAATGCTCCGGTCTGCGTTTGGCTGAACCATGGACAGCCACCACAACTTGTGAAGACACCAACAACAAAGGGATTGCCGATGTACTCAGCATCGACAATGATGGCGATGATGTGCCCAACAACAGCGACTTCTCACCTTTCACCGCCATCAAACCAACTGGCTATTTCAACGACAATAATCCGCTGCAATTGCGGCTGGAGAATCTGGCACAAGGCGAACCCGTCTTAGTTGATATACAAATCCGACCGCAAGACGAGCAACAACTTGCTTATGCTTTGAATGTACTTGACTGGCCGACTGGTGACAACAAAGGACAAATTCAACGTTTGGTGGATTCAACTTTTGGCGATCAAGACCCCAACACACCCCTCGACGATCCAGCCTACAATGGTGACATGCGCATCACGCCACTGCTCGAGTTCCGCATGGCAGGCGATTCAGTTGATCTGCCGCGCAAAACGGCCGATCACACAATGCAAGTAACCAATGCCGGTCAATTAGTGGGTCAGGTGGTATTTGAAAAAGTCGATGACACGACCACGGCGCTTAAAGTTGAACGCCTGACCGCCAATAATGCCACTTTAACGATTCTGGCTGGCAGTTGTCTAAATGGGGCTTCTGTATATTCAACGGCCGTATTTGAAACATTCAACCAAACATTCAACAATACCACGCTCGGTTATTATGCCGACGGCAGCCACAGTTTGCAGCTAGAAGCCGACAGCCTGACACATTGTGAACCGATTGCTAGTGTGGTTGATGGCTCAGAAAAAGTGCCTGTTCAATTGCAAAAAGCAGGCTCACCACTGGGAACCGTCAATTTTCTACAAACTGGCAATGACACCCAACTGAAATTTGAATTTGAGGATGAGGGTCTACAATTTGATGCCCGCATTTATAACAGCAGTTGCCAGCAGCAAACCAATCTGGAATACGAATTTACGACAATTTTTGACAGCAACACACGTTTAATTACAAACAAAAATGTCATCGATCTCGCCGACGGCAGTCACTCGATTGTCTGGCTGCAAAATGATAAATCAGCAGGTTGTGCACCAATTGGCAATGTTGTCAATGGCTCTTTGACTACCATGATCGACCTGGATGCTTTGGCCGCTTACCAAATTAGTGTCAATGAGGATATCAACGGCGATCTTTTAGCCATGACACCGCTTTCATTGCAAGAAGACCAGGATACCGGTGCACGCATTGCCTTTAACGGCCGTATGCTTTACGAGCGTGGCACAACAACACCTCTACAGCATGAAGTCAACCTGGTCTGGACAGTGACGATGTTGACAGACAATTGTCCCGACGGCGACTGTACACAAGGCGTTACGAACCAACCACAAATCGTCCACACCTATCGTGGTGAGTCATGGTACGTAACTGGCCTCACGATACAAGAAGAATTGGGCATGGATGTGGCGGTGGTTTACGAAAATCCAGCCAATGATTACAACACCGATGCCAACAGCGCTGCGAACCGCAATCTGGAATTTGACGATAATTTGTGGTGGTTAGCACGTAGTCTCAACCGCACCTTTATTTCTGGACGCGATAATGACGCAAATAACATTCGCGATATCCAAATCGCGGATGTCATCGATCGCTGGAATAATCCAACATCCTACGCATATACCGATGACGAACGTTTCGGCATTCGACCCGATGCATTCAATATTGCCGACTACCATTACGAACAACAAGCCGACCTGGCAACCCTCAACAGTGTTGAAATTCCCGCCATCCTGAACAACAACTTTGGCAACGGCACCTTCCCACAAGAAGACCTCTTCCATCGCGAGACCACCACCGTTGCGCCAACGTTTCTGATCGCCCGCGAAGAGCAAAATCGGACGCTGAGCCTGGATGAAATGGCCGACAATAATACTGTGGATCTTGTATCAGTTGTGAACAACCTGGTGACATTTGATCTGGATGCAACCTATGTCGAACCCGTCGTCACAACCTCGCTCAGTTGGAAACCGTTCCGCTACAATGATGCGAAGACAGCCTGGGAAGCGTACCCGATCAGAGAGTATTGGGATCGCATGGAACGACTATTTTCGCAAGCACCCGATTTTGCATCCGACCTTGCTGCTGATGAAAATGCCGCCTATGAAGCCACTGCCAACTTAATCATGGCGCAAAACATTTACCTCTACTTTTACCAGGGAGTTGGCAACTCGGTGCAGTTTGGCACAGAATTGACGTTCACTTACAACAATGATGATAATCCCTCTGACACGGACCTCGCCGAAGATGCAGCCTTCATTGTCGCCCAAGGGAAGGAATACAGCGGACTAATGGCCAAATATGTAGCCGAAATGTATGAACCGCTGGAACAGGAGTATACACGTTACAAGCGCATCAAAGGCCGTCCGACCAAACGCCTCGAAATTATCCGTGATATCACACTCAAGGGCGCTATTGGACGGGCCAGCACACAAGTAAAGTCTGCTATCGTTGAAGATATCAACATCAGTATCGGTGAATTTCGTGCTGCTGGCATGCGTGGTCGTATTGTAAAGCTCGGGCAGTGGGGATTGGCTGCCGGTGCGGTTGGCTTAGGGGTCGCGTCAAATTTCTTCGAGGCTGATTCTGATGATGCCTCAGAACGCGCTATCGCACGCTCGATTGCCGGCATAAGTGCAGCTAAAGAGATCTATGGGGGCGTCCAAATCATTAAAGCATACAAAACATGGAAGCTGTTCCGACCCGATGCCGCTTTTAACCTGACGGCGTTCGCCAAAACGATGGACGCCACCAAAGCAGCCAAAATCGCCTCGGTTATTGGAGCTGTGATCGAGGTAGCAATTGCCTTTGGCACTTTTCTGTACCAAATGATCGCTGCCGGCGTTACCGCATTTAGTCTGGTATTTAATGAGGCATTGGCTGGTTTTGTCGGAACGGCCGTTGTTGCTGTCCTGCTCGCTGCGCTGGCCTTTACCGGTGTCGGCGCAATCATTGTAGCCGTCATCGCGATTATTGATGGGTTAATTGCCCTCTTTTGCGGCCTTTATCCGCCCGATAAAGAGAGTGAAGACCTCGGCAATGAAATCTACATCTATTTTTGTAAGGGCATTAGTGGACTGATGGCGGAATTGGTTGCCTTCATCCTCTACGACCAAACTGATATTATCAAACTTGATGATGCCGATCGACTCAAATTTATTGGCTTCAACCCATATCTCATTGATCCAGCAGCCGGCTTTGTACCCAATGCAGCGCTGGCCGTTGAAGTCAAAGTGCGTAATACCGTGGAAACTGGCTCACCCAATGGCTTAGGTGTGACCTATTTCTGGCAATTTAACGAGACGAACACACGTTCAGCCGCATTCAATTATGATGTAGTCAATGCGCCAGTGACCGATGAAGACGAACAATTGCATAATCAAATCAGCCGCTGGGACCATCGTTATGAATGGGTCGGCATAGGAGATGACAAATATTATATCGAGCGCACAGTGCTTGAAACCAACGACATTGCCTTGCCACCCCCAGGTATTAACCAATCGGTTGCGGCTTATTTTGCTGAAGGTCACCAATCACCTACCCAAGAGTGTATCTTGATTCCAGTTTCCATCACTCCGCCGATTGGCATTCCTGAATGTTGGGTTCGCTCCAATGAAAAGTCAAGTTACAACGATTTAGGCATCATTTTTGATGTCTTCCCCGCCACACTCAATGATTTCTATGATTTAACCGACAAAGATGGTGGTCGGGCGTTGGCCTGGGATGAATCCTTCCCGGTTTTGCAAGATGCAGATGGCGATGGGCTGCACTATACAATCGACCCAGACGACGATACGGCTGATAATGACGGCGACGATCTCGAAGATTTGCGTGAAATACAACTGGGAACTGATGCTACCAAAAACGACAGTGATTCCGATTTTGTCGAAGATGGCGACGAAATCCGCAACAAAACAAATCCGTTACAAGCCGACAGCGACAGCGACGGTTTGCCAGATGGCGGCAATGAATTCATGGGCGGTGAACGTGAAGGCTGGATGATTACCTACAACCTGGCCGGCGATCAGACACAAGTCTGGCCAGACCCGCTTTCGGCCGATGCCGACAATGACCTGATCAACGATCGGCGGGAGAAAGCACTTGGGTTCAATCCCTGGGTACCCAATGATCCGACAGTATTAACGTACGATACCGATCTACGCGAAACAGAAGCCCCATTCCTACATTTACGCCTCGACGAAATGTCGGGTGCAGACACCTTTATCGACAGCGCACGTCCGGACAGTTTTTATGCCGGCAGCTGCGCAGGCGATTTGTGTCCGGTTGCAGGTATCCTGGGCGAGATTGGCAGTGCGGCAGCATTTGATGGCAGCGATGATTTTCTAACATTAGGCGTCGTCAACGAAGTCAATGCATACGCGGGTTTTTATACGGTTGGCGCTTGGATACGGCCGAATCACACCATTGGCACCCAATACGTCATTGGCACATCGCGTCATCACCGCGACGATGGGTTCGCCTTTGGCTTAGAAGGCTCTGAAATCCGTTTTGACCTCTTTCCAGAATATACTTTCCTATCGAGTGGTGCAGCTTTACCAATTGGCGCCTGGACTCACATTGCAGCGGCCGTTTTCCCGACGACCGTTCCTAATCAACTCCAGGCGATATTCTATGTGAATGGTGTGCAGCAGAGTGTCTCCCAAGTAACAATTGTTAATCCCCTGCCGGAAGACAGTAGTGATGAGCTGTTGATCGGGGCTGTTTATCAACACAACACATACACTGGCCCAGGTGATAAACCCGAGGAAGAACCCTATATCACGGAGCTGCACTTCGACGGCCGTATCGATGAAGTCGCGCTCTATGGTGCCTTCACAACCCTGCAAGCCTATCACGATTTGATCGCACAACTACATGGCGGCCGTTACAATCCTGATGACGGTGTGGTCTTGCCCGGCCAGGCGCTGGAATATGAATCCAACATTCGCAACCAACTACTCAGCCGCGGCGTTGACGGATTATTGACAACCAATTTACCCGATGTTTTAAGCGGCGACAGTTATTTTGAACCTGTTTACCAATTCGACAACTTTGTCCTCGGACCACGCGGTGGGAGCGGCGGCCAAACAAGTGAGCTAAACCAGCTTATGCCCTTGTTTGTAGATAATGATGCGCCCACGGGTGATTATGAAATCGTGCAAACAGCGGGAGCAATTGTTGATGTGCCCCCCGTTCCGCTGCCGGGTCAATTCGCCGAAACTGTGTTCCTCAATGATGCCCAACATACCTTTAATGGCACCTGGAATTGGCGCTCCTTCTGGAGCGAAGCATACCGAGTCGATGGTGCCAATGACTTTACCATTGCCCTGTGGGTGAAGCCAGACAATGTTACAGGACGACGCGGCATTATGGGTTGGGACAGCGGCGAAGCCGATGGCTACCCGTCGATCCACATTGAAGATGGCAAGATAGCCTTCGGATTTGGCAGCAATGGTGGCTGGCGCACGGATACCACAAACAATGTCTATCTGAGCAATGATACCTGGACGCATATTGCGATTAGCTTTACCAAAGCAAATTCAACCGGCAAGCTGTATATCGATGGGGAATATGCCGAAGATTTGAACTTCTCAGGCTACAATCCAACCACGACGGGTAATTTCTTTAATATCGGGCGCTCGACAAATATCGGCCGTATCGCCTTCAGCGATGTGACCATTAAATGTGAAGATGATGGCGGTGGCGCCCGTTTTGATCTGGTCGGCTACAAGCCAGAAAACAGTAATCCACAAACCTTGATCTGGGGTCAAGATTTTCCAGACGACACAGAGGATGAAACCATCAACATCGGTCAAACCGAAATGTTCCGTGAATACATGGATTTTGCCATGTGTGAAAACGACACCGACGACAGTGACCACAGCACCTGCGACAGCGATGACGACTTTTTAGGACGCCAACGCTTCCATGTCTATGACCCTGCAATATCGATTACCAACGGTCTGTTTTCAACAACACCCAGCGATTCGACCTGTACCTGGTATGAAGGGTATGACGACTGGGCCGAACTTGATTACAACTTTTACCATGATTCGCTGCCCTATGATGGCCTCACTAAAGATGTACGCCTCATTCAGCGCAGTATCACACCGTTTGAAGTCAAGGATTTGTTGGAAAGCAACGAAATCATCGCACGCTACAAATTTAATGATCGCCCAGGCAGCCGCGTCTTTGAGGACGATGTTGCTGCCACAATCGGTGAGTGTGTACAACAACGTTGGTGTCCAGCATCTGGTGTCGATGGCATCGAAAATGTCGGCCTCTATTTTGATGGCAGCCTCAAAAATGTCGAGATTTATGCCGTCAATTATCTGCTTTCCGAACACCTGGCTCTGCCTACCTCAACGGGCTATTCGTTTGGTGCCTGGATCAAACCAGAAGACACAGGAAAAGATCAAACGGTAATGGCCTTTACGGATTGGGGTCTGCTCAATCCCGTCAAACTCACGATTTCGCCAGATTTTGCCGGGAATTTTTACGTAAGCTACGCCGATGACGCGGTTGGCTTAGTTACCAGCGTCAACACTTTTCCAATGGATGCCTGGCATCATATATTTGTTACCATCAACACAAGTGGATTTATTTCACTGTATGTAGATGGCTTTGTGGAGCAGTTTGGTGTGACATCCGTATTAGCGCCACCCAGTGCAGGTAAGTTAAACATAGGGCACGGCTGGGAAGTTCATCCGGTAAATGGTCCAGATTTTCATCTGTATTGTGGCTATCTAGATGATGTCTATATAGGCAAGGACCTTGCATCCGCAGCAGATGTACTGAATATTATGCAAGGAGCACCCACCTACCGCTGGCGCTTTGACGACGATGGCAATGAGGCCAACACCTATCTGGAAGGGCAGATAGCAGAATCACTGGAAATCGATTCCGCTGCTGAAAGCGTTCCGCTGGGAACGGCCGGATCGCTCAATTTATGGACTTATGACGACTATACTATCACTGCCTGGGTGCGTGGCAACGACATCACAGTCGATGGAGAAGAGGTGTATCTGCCGCTCCTCGGCAGTCCAAATGCCAACAGCAATGTCCTCTTTATAGGATTGCACAATGGAATACCGTTGGCCATTTATGATGGCCGCTACCACGATGGGCTTACCCAATATTGGATCGAAGCTTCACAGGCAATTCCACCTGATCAATGGACGCATCTGGCTTTCAAGCTTGATGATGGCACGTTTACAATTTACGTAAATGGCACCGAGGTGCAGAGTGGTTTTGTCGGCAGCATGCCTGGCAACGACAATATTCCAATCAATCTGGGTGCTGGGTATGTTCCTGTTCTTAGCAGCAGTAAACATTGGAACGGCCGTGTCGATGATGTCGCCCTCTACAGCAAAGCATTGGGGGATGAAGAAATTGTACGCTTGTTCAACTTCCAGGTAACGTGGGTGGATGAAAAACGCCTCGCACCATTCACTGTCGATGCTGATGTGCCAACAGGTACACTGCAAACGCTGCCAGCGTTCTTGCCCAAAGCAGCCACGACCTTCTTGATCGATGGCCATGATGTGGGATCAACGGCCGTTGCTGCCAAACTATTCGGTATTGAAATGGGCCATGATGCCCAGGAGACAGATAGTTATGCATCTCCTTGTATTGACGCCGATGGCAACACAGCTTTTTGTGCCTTGTTTGATCCCCCGCTCGAAGGCCAATATGAACTATTCACGACAGTGATCGATCAGGTCGGCCATGAAAGTCCATGGCAGTCAGGTGGTACGCTTGTCGTCGATGACTCACTGCCATTGATTACACTCAACCCACTGCCAACAACGCCGCTGCGTCCCGAACCAGATGGTAGTGAAGCTGCGTTGTGGTCGCTGGCATTGTCTGGTACGGCCGTAGACAGCCAAATCCTTTACGATTACAGCGCTATCTATGGTCCCGGTAGTGGTATTGCTGAGGTCTCTGTTACTCTCTTTGACGCCAATGGAGCACCAATGGGCGAACCTGCCAGCCAAACAGCCAGCCGCAGTGGAGATAATTGGAATCTTAATTATCAACTGCGGGCGGATAATCCAACCGGCACCTTCACAGGTGAAATTGTGTCGATCGATGTCGTTGGCAATCAGGCTACCTTGCCAATCCCACAGTTTGTCATCGATGCAACAGCACCAAAAGCTGAGATCACTGATTACGGTGCGCCACCTGTCACAGTCGGCTCAGGTCGTTCGGCAGCAACCATACCGCTTTATCTGGGTAGTGATTCGACATTAGCAGGGATTGTGAGTGAACGGCCGTTGGATACAGTTGCACAAAATAGTGTGGCCGGTATTGAAGGTGTACAAATATCGGCCGTCGCACGTTTTGAACAGGGATCACCTTTCATCAATTCAGGCGTACCAAGCGGCACACAACTCTATCATCCTTTCGATCAGAGCGGCGCTTCTGAGGTTATCTCAGACACTACCTTCATCGATATTGCCAATGGCTTTAGTGCCAGTTGCAGCAGTGCCAACTGCCCGATTTCTGGCAGCACTTCCCGTAACGGGCAAGGATTACAATTTGATGGCATTGACGACATATTGACCATGCCGCATGACCCCAACATTAATGGTTTGGTTAGTGACTTCAGCGTCGCCGCCTGGATCAAACCCAATGCGCTCACAGGTGATAGTACAATTCTCACAACCAGCATTAACAACAGTTATAACGGCTACCTATTCGGTATCTATTACAACCAACTCGCTTTCTACAAATTTGATAGCAGCGTTTGTACCTATTTGACACAGCCAACCATAGAGACAAATGTATGGACACATGTCGCGGCGCATGTTAAAGCAAACCACGATGTCGATTTTTACAAAAATGGCATTCTGATTGAGACGCTTAGCGGCTGCGGTCCAATTGTACCCGATACCAATGATGATCTCTATATTGGTGGCAACAACATAGGCGGCGGCTATTGGGACGTATTCGACGGTGTAATTGACGAACTCATGGTCAAAGCAGGTGGTTTATCAGCCGATGAGTGGACAACCATCATGGGCTTAGGTCCAACAATGCACCTTACCTTTGACGAACTTACATTAGGTGATGGCGCTGTACCAGTAGACAAAGCTGGAATGGGTGCAGCCGCCAGCTTTAGTGTATATAACAACACCAATACAGTCCCAAATCACAACACAAAAGGCATTGTTGGCGGTGGTGCGCTGCGCTTGGATAGCAATGATATGCTGACAGTCACTGGCGACGCTGGCATTCTCCCCCATAATGTACCCTTCACGCTCGCGTTTTGGGTACAAGATGCGCCAGCCTATTACTTGTGGTTTGACGAAATGGGCTTTGAAAAATACGATTGGGCAAACTCTTTTGCCTTCTATGGCCCCGGTGGTACATACTGTGAAGCACCAATAGGTGAACCAGCAGGCACGCATCATGTGGCAATTTCAGCCGATGGTGTGACCCCGCTCAAAGTGTATTGGGATGGCGTGTTGATGAATGCGGCTGCTGGCTGTCCGGTGATCACGACATTAGGAACCGTGAATGATTTAATATTTAATTCGGTTGGTTACCCGGCAGTATTAGACGATCTGCGTGTCTATCAGCGTGTTTTGTCAGAACAAGAATTGGAGGCCATGGTCCAATCCCGCTGGCAGGATGTTTCGCTAAGTGGCAGTAGTTTTACAACCACCGATGCACCGATTGCTATTCCTGATGGAACGGGGACCGATGCTTGTCAAACAATTGATGTAACTGGTATCGGCACAAGTGATCTAGCCGAGGTGACGATCAAAACTGCGCTCACCCATACCTGGGTGGGTGATTTAAAAATGACGATTGAACCACCCAACAGCTTTGTCTTCACGCTTATTGACCGTCCCGGGTACATTGGCAGTGGTAATGGTTTCAATGCAAATTTAGATGCAGCCAATCCGATCAGTTTCTTCGATGGTGGCAGCACGCCCGCCGAAGATATGGGCAGTACACTCAGTACAGATCAGGTAGTATGCCGCGACGATGGCAATTGCACCTATCAACCTGCTTTTGATCCATTTGCTTTTGGCGTAAATGGGGATGGAACCTGGAAACTGTGTGTTAACGATAATGCAGGGCAGGACATTGGCACGCTCGATTCATGGAGTCTGAGTTTTGCTTCAGCGGCGGCGCAAAGAGAACCGGATGGTTCCAGAATTGAAGAGGCTACCTGGAGTGGTAATTTCTCCACTGGTTTGGAAGGTTATTACGACCTGCAAATACGCGCAGCCGATACGGCAGGCAATGTTGACAAGGAACCAGCTACGCAATGGAGTGGCATCATTGATACAACCCCACCACGCGTAACGCTCGTCGAAACGGCCGATTCCGGCACATGGTATTATCGTTTCAGCGCCAACGACTTTAACTTGATGGAAGATACTTTGACGTTACCAGCAGCCTGTGCAGGCAACACAAGCACACTGCAACAAGACATGTATCAAGCACCCTGGTATCTCGCCTTCGCAGCCCAAACCAGTGAAGACCCAGCACAGTTGGAACGCCTCGTTTTCCTTGAAGTCGAATGCGCAGTAACATCGCCGCTGCCGTCCGAAGAAATTTTCAGCATTTGCGACTTGACTGGCAATTGTAGTGAATCGATAGGGCAATGTTCAACGCCACCGGTAACCAACGAAAGCGTTGCTGCTGTTGGCAATGATGTCCAACTTAGCTGGTCAAGCAGCGAGCCTACGGCAAACATCTATCGCGAGGCCAATGCACCTTATTTCACGCCGACTTCTGTTTATGCGAATGACAGCAGTCCTTGGAATGACCCAGATACAGGCGAAATTGGAAATGTGGCTGCAAATTACTTCTATCTCCTGCGAGCCACAGGCAGTTGTGGTGAATCGGGCAACAGCCAGCGCCTAGGTGAATTTGATTTCGCCATTGTGCCGGGCAATTAGTAAACAACTTTTTGGGGAGTGACCATTTTGAGTCGCTCCCCAAAAGCCATTCGCTACCATATTCTATTCCCCAGCCTGGATGTCAAATTTGAATATTCCTACCAAATTTGATGGCTCGGTTGGCTGCATACAACGATTGATGCTGCGCATGCGGTAATAATGGTTGGCTGCATCCGCAAGTGCATTGGTATGCAGGTAGGGTGAGCTGTCAACATCAGGGAGGGAAGTCGCGCCCACATCTTCTGGCAGGAAGTACACGGCCGTTTCGCTCTCCCATATCTCATACCCGCGACTTTCATCCGGCTCATTGTCTGTCCAACTTAACTGAGCATC
>JAGRDI010000115.1:0-573 GCA_020432765.1 Anaerolineales bacterium
TAGTTCACGGAATTCATTTTCGTTGAGGAACTGCATCACCGCGAAGTTGGACAACTGCTTCCGACTGGTTTGAGCTTGTTGGCGCAAACGAATCAGACTCTGTTCCATATTCTCGCGGTGTTCATTGCCAACTGTGTCGATTTCTGATTGTAGTTCAGTAATTTCACGCTGGATTGCAGCAGATCGTGATTGTTGATCTTCTTCCTGGTCTTTTTGCACATGGGTCAAACGTTCTGTTGTGATTTCCTGTACCAAAACAGCATGTTCACGACCCACTTTTTCACCGCCAGAAACAACAATTTCGCCACCGAGGAGAATATCTTCGGAAACGGCCGTGCCCTTCAAATTATCCAACCGCTGCTCCATCGCCTTGGCTTCTCGTACAACTTCATCAGTGGCAGCAGATAAACGATCATCAAAGGTATCAAATAAATCTTCAAGTTCGTCTTCTAACTCTGCTTGTTTGAGGGCAGCATCGGTTGTCGCTTCACCAATCTCTTCTTGGAGTTTGACTTCCATTTGCAATTCGGCTTCTTCTACTTCTTGCTCAAGCCGTTTGATAGCCCGCTCACG
>JAGRDI010000115.1:649-1865 GCA_020432765.1 Anaerolineales bacterium
CAGCAGGCCCATATAACTCGGCACACGACGTGTATACCAAACATGGGCAACCGGAGCCGCCAGCTCGATATGACCAAGACGCTCACGGCGCACAGAGGATCGCGTAATCTCGACACCACATTTATCACATACGATGCCACGATAACGAATATTCTTATATTTACCACAGTAACATTGCCAGTCACGCGTGGGGCCAAAAATAGCTTCACAAAACAAGCCATCTTTTTCTGGCCGTAAACGACGATAGTTAATCGTCTCAGGCTTGGTCACTTCACCATATGACCAAGAACGAATTTGGTCCGGGGATGCTAAACTGATACGTAACGAACGGAAATCTGTACTTTCCACCTAGTTGACCTCCCAAATAGTCAAAAGCTCCGACCCTATTGATATTTGTAGCTGATGAGGAAAAATCTGTTAATATGCATTACTCTGGATGTATAAGTTTGCATCTGGAAATTTGCACATATACACACAAAAGAGCGTTTGGCGAACAGCCAACGCTCTCATTTCCACAATAATGCTTTTCATTGCCCTTGATTATATTGGCAATCGTCAATATGTCAAACCTTTTGCGTAAAAAACAGGTTAGAATTTGCAAAACAATAATGATACACAAGATTTTGTTTTGCGCAACTTAAGCTGAACATTAATTTTCACCCACTTGTGTTTTCAAATATGCTTCCATAAATTCGTCTAAACGGCCGTCTAACACCGCTTGTGGATTGCCTGTCTCATAATTGGTACGCAAATCTTTGACCATTTTATAAGGATGTAATACGTAGGAGCGTATCTGACTGCCCCAACCAGCATCAACATCATCACCTTTGAGTTCAGATAGTTCCGCTTCCTGTTTTCGCTGCTCCAATTCAAAAAGCTGCGTTTTGAGGATGTTCATCGCGACTTGCATATTTTGTGTGAGCGAACGCTGGTTCTGGCAAGAAACAACGATGCCTGTCGGATAATGTGTGATGCGAATAGCGGTTTCATTTTTCTGTACATGCTGGCCGCCAGCACCGCTGGCACGAAAACGATCAATACGTAAATCTTTGTCGTCAATTTCAATTTCGATTTCGTCGGCGATATCCGGCCACAATTCTACTTTGGCAAATGATGTGTGGCGGCGGCTGGAAGAATCGTAGGGAGAAATGCGTACGAGTCGATGCACACCGCGTTCTGATTGCAAACGGCCGTATACATAATCCCCCTCAATCGA
>JAGRDI010000116.1:0-27775 GCA_020432765.1 Anaerolineales bacterium
ACATATTCTATATGTTATACGACTATTTTTAACTGCGTGAAGGGTACAAGCCTACAAGGGCAATAATGAAGTTGACGGCTAGAAAAGGTTGCATGTTGTTATGTGCCTGACTGCCGCCAGTGGGTTCTAATGCACTGCCATTCATTTGGACGACATTGCTAGAGACGTTCGTCTGGTAGAGTTGGCCATTGCGTGAGCGCCCAGGAACAACATTATCGGTTAAAGAGCCTTGTTCGCCATTCTCACTTGATCCACGCAAAGTATGGGTGTGCGTGGGTATTTGGTCTGTACTCAAGGTGACTGTTTCACCACCACCTCTTTGTCCTAGTCGGCGATCCGTTAAGCCGGGGCCTCTGCCCGGGTGCATAGGGGCACGCCCTTGCAAGTTTGGTAAAGCGGTGGTGGTACGGCCATCGCCACCATAAGTTGTACCAATTAATGAGAACAATGCTGTGTTTTGTGCGACTGGCAGCAGTTGTCCATTGCAAAATGCCCAACCGCGGGGGGCAAAATTCCCGGCAAAGATTCGAATTTCAGCTATAAAAGGTTCTGACATGGTTCACTCCTTAGTGCCGCGACGGGTAAATCCCGAACAACGCAATAATAAAATGGATACAAACATAAGGCATCATGTTTGTGTGATTGCGACTGCCACCGACCTCCGTCACTGCATTGGCCGCAAAGTTTGTGTCGGGAGTTTCTGTGGCATATGCTTGCACAACTGTTGAACTGGCTAGAAAATTCCCATTCGGATTGGGATCGGAGCCGTTATCAGCGGATCCGCGGCCGGTATGTGTATGTGATGGTAGTTGATTAACAGTTAGAGTTACATTTTCTGAGCCACCTTTGGCGCCAAGTCTGCGCGGAGCCAACCCTGGGCCGCTGCCAGCATGAACTGGAATGCGGCCACGCATATCGGGTAAGCCAAACGTGGTACGGCCGTCGCCGCCGTAAATTGTGCCTAAGAGCGAAAAGAGCGCATCATTTTGACTAACGGCCAACAGTTGGCCGTCACAAAAAGCCCAACCTCGTGGAGCAAAATTGCCCGCGAACATTCTGATTTCACCTACAAATGGTTCTGACATATTTGTCTCCTTAGTTACGCGAGGGGAATAATCCCTGCAAAGCTATACAGAAATTAATGGCTATATAGGGTTGCATATTGTCATGGGCTTGCCCGCCACCGACGTTTGCGACAACACCCGCTTTTAACTGCACAGGGTTGTTGACATCCGCTCGATAGATGCCACCAGCTTCGCGTGCCAATAAACTATTGTCAATATTTGAACTGTTGCCATCAGTAGATGATGCAACCAGGGCATGGTTGTGTTGGGGCATTTCAGCAGCAATGAGGGTGTGGGTTTCTTCCCCTCCTTTTTGCCCTTCTTGGTGGCTGAAGCCGTTGCTACCACCCGTATGAATGGGTACACGACCGCGTAAATCGGGTAATGCGAAAGAGGTACGGCCGTCACCGCCATACGTCGTGCCTAACAGCGAATACAATGATTGATTTTGCATGATAGGTAAGATTTGTCCATCACAAAATGCCCACCCGCGTGGCGCAAAATTAAAACCGACCATACGAATTTCAGCTAAAAAAGGTTCACTCATTAGAAGTCCTCCATATTTGAAGATTGTGAATAAAAAATAAAAATAAACGAACAAATTGTTTATCTCAAATCAGTCGCAGGCATCACCTCCTATGGATTCCATTCCATTTGAATATAGGCACCAGCTTCGCTAACCGTCTGAAAGCCAAGCCGGTGATAAAAACGTTGTGCATCAAGATTGAACTGCCATACATAAAAACGTATAGGTACGTTTTTGTTGGCTGCTTCATTCTGGAGTTGTTGTAAGAAAGTATTACCAATCCCCAGATTACGATAGGCGGGTAATAAGATGATATCTAATAAGCGAATCTCATCAGGGGTGCGATCCACATAAATGCGGCCGATGGAACGGCCGTCTAACAGAATGATTTGATGGTCGGCAGTAGGAAAAGTGGTTTGGTAATGGGTTTGCTGGGCCTGAAATTGCATTTGTAGGAACTGCTCTTTTTGGTTTTCGTCCCAATCAACCAGCCCCATTTCCGGTGCACGCATTGATTTGTAGAGATCATAGAGAAATTCATAATCCTCAGGCACGACTGGCCGTGTAGATGTGACAATAAATTCGTTACCGGTGGGGAACGTGAAACGATCCATGCCATTTTCTCCTAACATTTTAGCAATAATATTGCTAATTACCTGAATCCATAATAGTGTTTCGCCGTGACTCGAACGTGACAGTCGGGAAATGCATATAGGATGGTGCTGTTATTTTGATCGCTGCCGTGAAGTTTGATTTGAACTACTTGAGCCTGATTGATATGGTTGGTGGTTCGTACATTGTTATTTGCTAAAAGTAGCATACAATACGACAAAAGAAAAGAGCAATTTCCAGTTTTATATTATTTTTTATCTGAATTTAGGAGAACAATGTTAGAAAAATTAACCCCAACAGCTTTTGAAGCATACCTTGGCGATTTTTTTGAGTTAACTTTGCCAGATGCACAAACAATGGATTTACGTTTGTTTGAATTGAAACGGTATGGCGGGCGTCCAGATGCAAATAGGCCACAAGATATGCAGCGACAGGAGTCATTTTCAGTCGTTTTTCAGGGGTCTACCGAACAACCGCTTTCACAGGGGATGTATGCGCTGAGTCATGCAAAAATGGGGACAATCGATGCGTTGTTTTTGGTACCAGTGGCTCAGGATGAAGACGGCCGTTACTACGAAGCTGTGTTTAACTGATAGAATGCGACAAATTTTTAATATTTGTGGTGTTGTAAAAAGTCGGGCAAATGGAGGTCGGATTGATAATTCGGCGACCGGAATGATATTCCGACTTACAACGCTCCGAAATAATGAGATGATTCCAACAGAGAGTTACAAATGGTTTACAACTTAGAACAAAATAAAAACAATGCGATTGCCTTTTATCAAACAGCCTATGCAGGCGAACCGCGCAAAGCAGTCGAGCAATATGTTGGCAGCGACTATATTCAACACAATCCTTTGGTTGGAGACGGAAAAGAAGCCTTCATCGCCTACTTCGAGAGAATGGCAAAAGAATACCCCGAAAAGAGTATTGTGTTTGTGCGCTCAATCGCAGAAGATGATTTAGTGGCGTTGCATACACACCAAATATGGCCAGGTGGTGACGAATACGTAACGATGGATTTTTTTAGATTTGATGAGAACGGCAAAATAGTGGAACATTGGGATTCAGTGCAGGAAATACCTGAACAATCCGCAAATGGAAATACCATGTATTAGATATGGTTTGTCCAATCTCCAAGATAGGACAAATCTAGTCATGATCAACCACCAGCAAGTTTAGCCTTGTACCCCTGTTTTTGTAACTCGGCCAATATATTTTCACGGTGATCCCCTTGGATCTCAATATTACCGTTTTTAATCGCGCCACCAGAGCCGCATTTTTGTTTAAGTTGTTTGCTTAATTTCTTGAGGTCATCTGGCGTTAATTGCAAATCGCTGACGACGGTAACGGTTTTGCCGGCACGTCCTTTGCGGTCACGCAAAATGCGCGGGTTTTGCTGTTGCGGTGGCAGGCTTTTGGGTTGTGGGCAGCGACAAGGATAACTGCCACAGCGTTGGCAGCGTTTTTGAAAGGCTGAGTCGGTTGAATAGACGATGTTGCGTTTATTGCGAGACATGGGGATATTAAACGGCCGTTTTTCATATCGGTCAACTGTTTGGTATGGCTTTTGCCCAAATAATTAGGAGCCAGACCCCTTGACAGTGGGAAATATGTGCGGTTAATCTGGATGTCAAACGAATGAAAAATCGCGATATGAGGTTGATAATGATAAAAATGCTGCACTTTTGGGCTTTTCTGACGCTGTTATTTGTAATAAATAGTCATGATCAATTATCTGCAGGCACAGTGCTTGCTCAACACGATCCGCAAGCAACGATAACAGTTGATTCGTTGGCTGACGATCTTCAAACCAATGGTAACTGCACCTTGCGTGAAGCTGTTTTGGCAGCGAATTTGAATATCCCATTCGACCAATGCGCTGCGGGAACAGAAACTGTGGTTCCTGATAAAATCTTGTTTTCGGTCAACGGTACGATTTTTTTGTCTGCAGCCCTGGGTGAAATTGTGGTTACCAACAGTCTCAGCATTGAAGGCAACGGCCGTACCAACACAATCATTGATGGCGGTGACCAAAACCGCTTATTCTGGGTGACAGGTGGCTTGGTATTTGCGTTAAAGTCTCTTACTTTGCAAAACGGCCGTGCAGCTGACAATACTTTTAATGAAGAGGGTGGTGGAGCAATTCATAATCTTGGTGCTATCCTCACTTTAGATGATGTTGTTATCCAAGATTGTTATGCTGTCGGACTATTTGAATTAGGTGGCGCGATCTATACAAAAGCCGGTTTGATTATCAACGATAGTCTCTTGCAAAATAATGAAAGTGACGCCGGCGGCGGCGCCATTTATGCGTTTGCAACCATAATCGAGATTGACAACAGCATCATTCGCAACAACATTGCTGATGGCGGGACTGGTGGTGGTGGACTGTTATTTACGCAAAGTGAGCTGACGATGACCGATACTCTTGTCGAAAATAACACAGCTGATTTTAGTGATTTTGGCGGCGGCGGCATTGCAGGCATCAACTCTTTTACAAAGCCAGTCGAAATTTCACGAACGCTTATATCAGGTAACAGCGCCAATGGGACTAATGATGGCGGCGGTGGCATTTTGTGTGACTGCGGGTTGACCCTATTGGAAACGACGGTTGCCCACAATACTGCTTTGAATGCAGAGGGGGGCGGGTTGGCAGGTTCAGGTAGTTGGAATATTAGGCACAGCACCATTAACGACAATGATGCCGATTTTGGTATTGGTGGGGGCATTCATCATCTGGTTGGCATTCTTATATTGACAAATAGCACGGTGAGCCATAATAAGGCATTAGTGGGTGGTGGATTTTTACTTGATGGCATAACATCGATCCGTTTTTCTACCATAAGCAGCAATATTGCCACTGACGTAAACCAATCTGGTAGTGCGATCTTTATATCTGCTGTTGCTGCTTCTGTTACGCTAACAGGCACTATTTTGGCCGACCATGAAGGAGATTTTTCCTGCTATCACACCGGTAATATGACCTCTGGCGGCAACAATATTTTGCCTAACGAACAGTGTGGCGATCCGCTGCCGGGCGATCTGGTAGGAGTTAATGCGCGTTTAGGTCCCTTGCAGGACAATGGCGGTCCAACATTTACCCACGCCTTAATGCCAGACAGCCCAGCTGTTGATTATGCAACTTGTTTGATTGGGGTTGATGTTGACCAGCGCTACGCTGCACGTCCATTAGGTAGCCGTTGTGATATTGGTGCTTATGAGTTATGGCAGCTTTCTATAGTGTCAGATTATCCTGATGATGCCTGGTTGTCTTGGGAGCCGGTTGACTCGCCTGGGTGTACATATGATCTGTTTGAGTCCACAACACCTTATTTTACGCCGCAAGGGGTTCCATCTTATTCGAATGTTAGTTCGATTTATGTGGTAAACGGCCGTTTGGGTGATCCCACAACCAACTTCTTCTTCATCAATCGGGCCGATTGCGGTGGTGAATACAGCATCTACTCTAATACAATTGGTGAATTCGATTTTGCACTTGTATCTGGGAGCTAAATCAAATGAAAATCTGCACTTTGGTGCAATAGCTTCAAATGGCTTGACAAAATTACTAGAGCATGCTAATATGTGGCAAATATGGTAACGTTCCCAGGAACGATACCAGAATGATAAATGTGAAGGAACTAAGCAATGAGGTCTCGTAAATCAACAGTCACTATTCAAGATGTCGCACGCGAAGCGGGTGTCTCTGTATCAACGGTCTCGCGAGTCTTGAACAAAAAAGATTATATCGCTGTTGATACGTATGAAAAAGTTCAGCAGGTTATTGATGAGTTGGGTTATACTTCCAGCTTGGCAGCCAGAAGTATGCGCAGCTACAAAACCAACAACGTCGGTTTACTGATCGGTGACCTAAAAAATCCCTTTGCGGTCGAAGTGATGAAGGGCGTCGATCGTGCAATTGGGGATTTTGGCTACGAGTTAATTATTCATACCACCGGTAAAGATATTACAGATTTAGGCATTGGCTGGGAAAGACGGCATGTCGCCCAACTGAATGGGAGTCTGACCGATGGTATTATTGTGGTTACGCCGACAACCACCAATTTACCCTCAGCCTTTCCCCTGGTGACGATTGATCCCCATGTAGAAGAAAGCAGCTTTCCCTCTATCATCAGTACCAATCGGGCAGGGGCCTTATCCGTAATGGAATATCTGATTAGTTTAGGCCATCACCGGATTGGCTTTATCGGCGGCCGTCCTGACCTGCAGAGCGCCATCCGGCGACAGCAAGGATACGAGGATGGTCTACGTCAGGCCAATATTTCACTCGTTCCCGATCTAATTCAATCCGGTGATTACGGGCGAAAGACAGGGGCTGAATGCACCAGGAAATTACTGAGCCTGCCCAATCCTCCCACCGCTATTTTCGCGGCTAATGATCATTCAGCCATTGGTGCAATGGAAGCGGCTGCCGAAGCTGGATTACGTATCCCGGAAGACCTTTCACTGGTTGGCTTCGATAATATTCCCGAAACGGCCTTTACCCAGCCCCCAATGACAACGGTAAATCAATCCATTGAGGAGTTGGGTTATATGGCGGCCAAAATATTGGTTGATCTGATTGAGGGTAAATCACTGGAATCCAAGATCTTTAAAGTACCTACCGAGCTGGTTATCAGGAAATCGTGTCGTGCTCTTTAGAAAAAGGAATTTTCTCTCTTTTTTTACGTTTTCTGGTATCGTTCCCCGAAACGTTATCAGAAACATATACCATAAAGCAATCTAGTTATTCAATCATACTACGATGATTATGACTGGGAAGGAGATATTAATGAACTGAAGCACTGACAATTTTATGAGGAATGTTTATCAAATACTGTAACAAATGTTGTTTATGCAAACTAACACTTTCAAAAAAGGAGAATAAACGATGAAGGATTTTAAAAATTTTAAAAGTATAGTGTTACTTAGCCTCTTGGTTTTCCTGGTGGTCCTCAGCGCTTGCGGGGGGACTGCCACGCCTGAGGCCGCGCCTGCTGACACCTCAGCCGAACAATCATCTGAGGAAGCCGCGCCTGCCGACACTTCGGCCGAAGAGCCGGCCCAGGAAGAGGCTGCTGACGAAGTTGTCATAGAATGGTGGCATATCCAGAACACCGAGCCAATGTTGTCGTATTGGCAGGAACTAGCCGATGAATATATGGCGGCCAACCCTGGTGTAACCATCAATATTACGACGATGGAAAACGAGGCGTTTAAATCGGCGCTTCAAGCCAATCTCCAGGCCGGTGATGCCCCCGACCTGTTCCAAACTTGGGGCGGCGGTGGGCTCCAACAGCTTGTAGAAGGTGATTTCGTCCAGGATATCACTGAGGAATCAGCCGGTTTTATCGACAACCTGAATCCGGGGGCAGCTGGTCTTTTTCAGGTTGATGGCGCACAGTACGGCATTCCCTGGAGCCTGGGTATGGTTGGGTTCTGGTACAACAAGGACTTGTTTGACCAGGCGGGCATCGACGCCCCACCGGCCACCTGGGAAGAGTTGCTCGAGGACGTTCAAACCCTCAAAGACGCCGGGATCACCCCGATAGCGGTTGGCGCCGGCGACAAATGGCCGGCGCACTTCTACTATTCCTATCTGATGATCCGCGAGGGCGGCGAAGCGGCGATGACGCAGGTCTCCCAGGACTTGGACTTCAACAAGCCTGAATTTGTCGAAGCCGGCAACCAGTTGAAGCGCCTGATTGACATGGAACCGTTCCAACCAGGATTCCTGGCCGCACCCTGGGAAGGACCTGACGGGGAGTCGGGAACCTTCGGAACCGGACAGGCGGCGATGAGTCTCATGGGCATGTGGGGGCCAGGCGCCTATATGGTCCAGGCGCCTGACGGCGAGTTCCCCGGCACCTTGGGCTGGTTCCCCTTCCCGTCGGTCGAAGGCGGCGCTGGGTTGTCCACTGACGCTTTCGGTGGCGGCGATGGTTTTGCCGTTGGTAAAGATGCACCGCCAGAGGCCGTGCAGTTCCTCGAATACATCACCAGCATCGAGCAGGCAAATCGGCAGGGAGCGATTGGAACTCACCTTCCAGTTACCGTCGGCTCTGGAGACTCGGTAACTGACCCGAACATGCAGTTGGTTCTGGGAGGGTTGAGCGAGGCGACCTTCGTTCAGCTTTTCCTGGATCAGTACTTCTCACCGGAACTCGGCGCTGCCATCAATGATGCCGTCGCCACCTTGTTCGCAGGGACAGCCACCCCTGAAGAGGTGACTGAAGCAATAACTAAGGCCGCTCAATAAGCTGGCGTAGGTCGATTAAAGAACAGGAGTGCCTTTTAGTGAGGCACTCCCTCCCGTAACATTTAAAAAACGGAGGGAAAACTTATGGACAACTTGCAAGCTGACACGACACAAATCGCGGTCACGCGATCTGGCAAAGGAGGTTCCATTCGACCAGATGTCGCCTCTTGGCCGGTGATCCTCGGGTTCCTCTTACCCGCCTTGATCCTCTACCTGATCTTTGTCATCTACCCCATTGTACTGAGTATCCGCTACAGCTTCTTCGACTGGAACGGGCTCGGGCCGTTGACCGACTGGGTCGGGCTGGTAAATTACATCGAAGCCTTCTCTGACCCGCTCTTCTTGGAAGCATTAAAGCATAACATCATCATCATTATTCTCTCGCTGCTGCTGCAGATCCCGTTTGCTCTGGCAATGGCGCTGTTAATCAGCCGCAATCTCAAAGGCGAGGGCCTCTTCCGCGTGATGTATTTCGCCCCGTATATCCTCTCCGAAGTGGTAACTGGGGTTGTCTGGCGGCAGATCTACCGCCCCAGCGGGGTGTTCGATGTGATGCTTGCCTCTATTGGTGCCGGAGGCCTATCCAAGGAATGGCTGGCCAATCCGAATATCGCGCTCTACAGCTTGTTCATCGTCATTAGCTGGAAGTTCTTCGGCTTTCACATGGTGCTCATGCTTGCCGGGCTGCAGCAAATTCCAAAGGAGCTCGAAGAAGCTACAGCCGTCGATGGCGCTACTTATTGGCAGGGCTTGCGCCACGTCACCCTGCCCTTGCTTGGCCCCACGATCAGGGTTTCGGTCTTCCTCTCCATCATCGGCGCCCTGCAGCTCTTCGATCTGGTGTGGGTGATGACCAAAGGCGGCCCGGTGAACTCGACCTCAACTATGGCCACCTATCTAGTTGACTGGGCCTTCCGACGTAGCCAATTCGGGTACGCCAGCGCAGTATCCGTCATTGTCTTCGGACTGTCTCTAATCGTCGCGCTGTTGTATCAGCGGTTCGTTCTGCGCCGCGACATAGAAGGAGCAATCTCATGACCTCAATAACTACGGCCCGCAGTCACCGCGCAAGGCGCCGCCTCAGCAGAGCAGTGCTCTACCTGCTAGCGATCGTCGTCCTGGCCATCATCTTGATTCCACTCGCCTATGCCGTGATTGGCGGTTTTCGCACCAGCAGTCAGCTGGTAAGCGACCCGGTAGGCCTGCCAAATCCTTGGGTGATCACCAACTACATCGATCAGTTACTTAATACCGCTTTCTGGAGGCAGATCTGGAACAGCTTCTTCATCGCTGTAGTCACCACCCTCCTTGTTCTGCCGGCGGCATCCCTGGCTTCCTATGCGATCGCCCGTTATCGATTCCGCGGCAAGGAGGTGATCTACACGTTCTTCACCTTGGGTCTACTCTTCCCCATCGCAGTAGCCGTCATTCCGCTTTTCATAACGCTGCGGCAGGCCAACTTGCTCAACAACCCATTTGGTGTGGCCCTGCCCCAGGCGGCTTTTGCACTTCCCCTGGCCGTGGTCATATTTCGCCCATTCTTTCAGAGCATCCCTCGCGACCTGTTCGAGTCTGCGGCTCTCGACGGGTGTGGCCCGTTACGCACGTATTGGTCGATCGTACTCCCGCTCTCCCGCCCGGTATTGGCGACGATCGCCATTCTCGCTGTCGTGGCCAGTTGGAACGCCTTCATCCTCCCCCTCTTGATTCTGACTGAGCCAACTCAATGGACCCTTCCCATAGGCGTGAACAACGTCTCGGCTCAGTTCTCTACTGACTATGCAGTGGTTCTTGCCTACGCTACCCTGGCGATGATCCCGGCCTTAGCCTTTTATTTTCTGTTCCAAAAACAGATCGTCGGTGGGCTAACTGCAGGAGCCGTTAAATAACGGAGCTTATTATGAACGAACAAATGCAGCCAATTTATCAAGATCCCTCCCGATCAATTACCGAGCGGGTGGAAAACCTGCTTGAGCTAATGACGATCGAAGAGAAAATTGCCCAACTGGGAAGCGCCTGGGTATTTGAAATGCTGACAGACTTAGCCTTTGATGAAAATAAGGCCAAACCTGTCTTGGCAAACGGATTAGGTCACGTAACCCGTGTTGCCGGGGCCAGCAGTCTCAAGCCCAAGGAAGGTGCACGTTTGGCAAACCGCATCCAGCAATACTTAATTGAAAATACCCGCCTGCAAATTCCAGCTATCGTCCATGAAGAATGTTGCAGTGGTTATATGGCCCGAAACGCAACCTGCTTCCCGCAAATCATTGGTCTAGCCAGCACCTGGGAGCCGAATCTGACACGAAAGATGGCCGCAGTGGTGCGCCAGCAAATGAAATCGGCAGGCGCCCATCAAGGCCTGTCGCCGCTGTTGGACGTCGTGCGCGATCCACGTTGGGGGCGCGTAGAGGAAACTTTTGGCGAAGATCCGTATTTGGTTTCCTTGAATGGTGTCAACTTTGTGGAAGGGCTGCAGGGGCAAAGCTGGGATGAGCGCATTATCGCCACAGGTAAACATTTTGTTGGCTATGGGATTCCTGATGGGGGCTTTAATTGGAATCCCGCGCACATCCCAGAGCGCGAGCTGCGAGAAGTTTATTTGCTGCCTTTTGAAGCGGCCGTTCGCCAGGCGAACTTGCAGTCGGTAATGAATGGATACAATGAATTGGATGGCATTCCTTGTGCCGCCAGCGAATTGTTACTCACCAAAATTTTGCGTGAAGAGTGGGGCTTTGATGGCGTCGTCGTGGCCGATTATTTTGCCGTAGATATGCTGCAATACGCCCATCAAGTGACAGATAATCGCATGGATTCGGCCGTAAGAGCCTTATCGGCTGGTCTTGATATAGAACTCCCCAACACCAATTGTTTTGGCGCTCCGCTCAAGCAAGCATTAAAAGAAGGTTTAATTGAAGAAGCTTTGATTGATCGCAGTGTGGCGCGAGTGCTACGGCAGAAGTTTGAATTGGGATTGTTTGAAAATCCATTTGTAGATGTGGAAGTGATTGAGTTTGACACGCCGGTCGAGCGTGCCTTAGCACGAGAAATTGCTCAGAAATCCATTATTTTACTCAAGAATGAGGGTGATTTACTGCCCTTATCTAAAACGTTAAACAAGATTGCCGTCATTGGTCCCCAAGCCGATTCGACCCGTATTCTGGTCGGGGACTACGCCTATATTTGCCACATTGAAAGTTTGATGGCCGATCGGGAGAATGCGCTGGGGGGCACGGCCATGCCTATACCAGAAACGATGGAAATTGACTCGGCCTTCGTCCAAATGCATACGATTTTGCACGCTTTGGGTGAAAAGGTGTCGCCAGAAACGGAGTTGATTTTTGCGCAAGGGTGCGAGGTGTTGGGTGAAGACAAATCAGGCTTTGACGAGGCCATCAAAGCCGCCCAGCAAGCAGATGTCGCGTTGCTGATGCTCGGAGGTAAATCAGGGTTGACGATTGATTGTACCTGTGGTGAGGCACGGGATCGAGCGGATTTGAACTTGACGGGGGTGCAGCAAGAGCTGTTGGAAGCGGTGGCGGCGACAGGCACACCGGTTGTATTGGTGTTAATCAACGGCCGTCCCCTCTCTGTAGAATGGGCTGCAGACAATATCCCCGCCATCGTTGAAGCTTGGCTGCCCGGCGAAGAGGGAGCTGAAGCTGTCGCCGACGTGCTGTTTGGTGACTTTAATCCCGGCGGCAAGCTGCCCATCACTGTTCCTCGCCAGGTGGGACAAGTGCCCATTTACTACAATCACAAGCCCTCGGGCGGCAAATCCCACTGGAAAACAAACTACGTCAATTTGAGCAATAAACCACTGTGGCCCTTTGGCTTTGGCATGAGCTATACCCAGTTTGAACTAAGCGATTTGCAGCTAAACAAACAAGTAGCAGCGGCTGGCGAAGCGGTGCGAATTAGTCTGACGGTTGCCAATGTCGGTGAGGTTGACGGCGACGAGGTCGTTCAGTTGTATGTGCGGGATAAGGTAGCCAGTGTGACCCGGCCAACTAAAGAGCTCAAAGGTTTCAAGCGCGTGTCTGTCGCTGCAGGCTCCCGCCAGACGGTTATCTTCACGCTCTTTGTTAATCAGTTAGGTTTTTACAACCAGACGATGGAGTATGTCGTTGAACCGGGAACCATTGAGATTATGGTCGGCACGTCTTCTGAGGATTTACTGCTCACCACAACGGTCGAGATCACCGGCAAGACCATCCAAATTGGTCAAGATAAAAAATTCTTTAGCGCTGTAAATATTGGCTAATGGCAACTGATGACTACCTTATAGAAGAGTTTTCATGAACGTAGCACACCACTATGAATGAAAATCCGTAATCCGGACATCCCTATCCGGGTATCGGGTAAGGATGCCCGATTTACGAGGAGACTAAAATGTACGAACCAAAAGCAGACCACAAATTCACCTTTGGCCTATGGACCGTGGGCAGCATTGGGCGCGACCCCTTTGGCGAGCTGGTGTGTAAGCTGCTGTCGCCGGTCGAAATCGTTTGCCTGCTGGCTGAAATTAGCGCCTGGGGTGTCAACTCTCCAAGCGCTCAACGATGCAGGTATTCTTAACCATGGTGATACCAACGGATTGGACACGAAGTTAGTAAATGCCGTTAGAAAGTTAGGACAGGGCCAGTTTGATAGCGCCGTTCACCAATTGAACGTTTTCATCGAGAAGGCGAATGAGTACGCGGCTGACGGGCTGTTAATCGCTGACTGAAGAAGCGCAGGCTTAATTGGTTCCGCTAATAGAATTATTGTGGCCATTGAAGCTACAATTTGACCAACTGGTTGACGCAGCATGGGGCAAGTGATTGTTATTTGATTGCTTGCCCCATACATTACCGTGAATGTTCGAATGCGTGTTTCTTGAGCAAACGGCTGATATTGGTTAATGAATTTCATTTCACAAGCTTGAGTTTAAAATGCCAACAGAACAAACCATATCAACGGCATGTTGACCTAGAACTATTTGGGATATGCCTCTTCTAGTTAAGGGGGGAAATTAGCTTTACATTCTTGACAACTAAAACGTTTCAGTTTATATTATTAAATGTAACTGAAACGTTTTAGAAATGATTGGCTATTAGCAATTGGCGGTAAGTGCGTTTCAGGTACAAAGGGAGAGAAGGATGCCCGTCACGCTCAAGGATATTGCTGATCGTGTGGGAAAATCAGTTTCCACGGTTTCACGGGCCCTGGCCGGTTTCGATGATATTGGTCCCAAAACCCGCCAGGAGATACAGCTTGTGGCGCGTGAAATGGGGTATGAACCCAACACCTCAGCCCGCAATTTGCAAAAGCAGCGCACCGATACCATCGCCCTCGTTCTGCCCACCATTAATCAACTACGTTTTTCAGATCCCTTTTTCAGCGAACTGCTCTCCGGAATTGTAGAACAGACAACCAAACACGGGATTGGTCTCAGCGTCACAGCAGACATTATTCACGATGAACCCGAAACTTATCTCAAACAAATCCGCAGCCGGCGTGTAGATGGTTTTATTGTGGTGCGTACGCGGTTGCAAGATGATCGCATTGAGCTCCTGTGTAAGCACGAAATACCATTTGTCTCTTTTGGTCGTGTAGCTGAAAACAATGATTTTCATTTTGTGGATGAAGATGGCGTTTATGGCATTCGGCAAGTCGTCGATCACCTCGTGGAGTTAGGGCATACACGTCTGGCTTGCATTGCTGAACCCCTTACCCTGACAAAATCTCATCATCGCGTGCAGGGTTTTTCCGAAGGCTTGCGTGTACATGATTTGCCCCATAATCCTGAACTTATCGTGGAAACACAATTTCGGCAGCGCTCCGGATATGAAGCTGCACACCGTTTGCTAAGATTGCCTACACCACCCACAGCGATTGTGGCCTGTAATGATCTCCTGGCTTTTGGTGCTATGAGCGCAGCACGAGAACTGGGGCTGGTGATTGGCCGTGATGTGAGCATTACCGGCTTTGACGATATTTTGTGGGCGGAGCTAATGACCCCTTCGTTAACAACCGTGCATCAACCTGCACACCAATTTGGCGGCATGATTGCCCAAATGCTTTTTAAGGTCATCAACAACAAACCAATCGAACAAAAACAAATTATAGTAAAGCCTAAGCTAGTAGTGCGCGAATCCAGCGGTCCATGTTTGGTCTGACTAATTTTGATCATAAGCAGCCGGACCTTTTTATGCTAACGCATTACAAAAAGGAGGTGGTAAATCAATTATAAATTTAATTAGGTAGCTAGCGTTCGTTTTTATGTACGCTTAAATATTATGTAACCTCTAAAGATTAAAAAGGAGAAGACAATGGCAAAATATATTAAGATACTTACCCTAGTGTTAATTGCGTTGATGATGCTGGCAGCTTGTGGGGGCGGCACGGCCGAAACGCCTGAAGAAGTCCCTGCTGAGGCACCAACTGAAGAGGCAGCAGCACCCGCCGAAGAAGCACCTGCGGAAGAAGCACCTGCTGAGGAAGCACCTGCCGATAACGCTATGGGTGAGGAAGCAGTATTTTTCTCGACCCAATTTGTGCCGATTGAAGAGCAAGAATTGTTTCGTGCCATTTTGCAAGAAGGTGGCTTTGACGTAAATGGTTCCGAAGAAGGACCACTGATCGATCTTGTGCTGGCCGGTGCACAATCCGGCAGCGGTGAAATTGATGTAATTGGTGCCTTGCATGGCACATTCCCTCCATTGGCACGTGAAGATGCGATGATGAATATGATCGATGTGGCCGATGATCTGGCCGCCGATCGTGACATTGCGCCTGCATTTCTGGAAACCGGTTTGCTAGGCACCGATGACTTTCTTTATTACATTCCCTGGATGCAGGCAACCTATATCATGGCTGCCAACAACGAAGCACTGCAATACCTGCCTGATGGTGCCGACGTGAACGCGCTTACCTGGGAACAATTTGGCGAATGGTGCCAAAACATCCTCGATGAAACCGGTGAGCCAAAATGTGGTTTACCCCATGCCGGTTTGTTCCATCGTTTTCTCGAAGGGTATATGTGGCCCTCCTTTACCGGCGGCATGGTTTCCAACTTTCAGAGCAGCGAAGCGATGGATATGATGGCCTGGGCGCGTGACTCTTTGTGGCCGACGATTCACCCCGAATCCATCAACTACGAGTTTATGCAAGAACCACTGATGTCAGGCGAAGTTTGGGTTGCCTTTGACCATACAGCCCGCTTGCTTGACGCATTTAATGCTGACCCTGATAACTTCACCGCATTCCCAGCACCAGCCGGTGCTGGTGGGCGTGGCTTCATGCCTGTGATTGTTGGTCTTGGTATTCCTGCTGATGCTC
This sequence comes from Anaerolineales bacterium, assembly GCA_020432765.1. Classification (GTDB taxonomy): domain Bacteria; phylum Chloroflexota; class Anaerolineae; order Promineifilales; family Promineifilaceae; genus JAACFF01. Next base: position 15,785 of record JAGRDI010000116.1, read on the forward strand.
CTCATCCTGAAGTAGGTGCTGATGTAATCGAATTTTTGACACGACCTGATGTTCAAGGGGCTGTATTACGCGATTTGGGTTTCTTCCCTGTTGTTGATGGGGTTGATACATCAGATTTACCGGCAGGTATCGAAATTGAAGCAGGTGCGGTGGCCGCGCAAGCCAATGCGTCTGATGCGCTGCCGGCGCTGTTACCTGTCGGTTTGGGCGAACGTGGCGGGGAAATCAATCAGATTTACAAGAATGCATTCGACCGCATTGTCTTAAATGGCGAAGACATTGAAGCAGTATTGAGTGAGGAAGCAGGCAATCTCCAAACCTTGATGGATGAAACGGGTGCGCCTTGTTGGGCGCCTGATGCGCCAAGTGAAGGGCCATGCCAGGTTAATCCGGCTGGTGAAATGAGCGTAATGGCAGAGCCGGCTGCAGAACCTGCCGAAGAAACAGAAGCCATGCCTGCTGAGATGAGCAATGCTGTCTTCTTTTCGACGCAGTTTGTGCCTATTGAAGAACAAGAAAAATTCCGTGCGATTTTGCAAGAGGGTGGTTTTGATGTAAATGGATCCGAAGAAGGGCCGCTGATCGACCTTGTTTTGGCCGGTGCGCAATCTGGTGCTGGTGAAATTGATGTGATTGGTGCGCTGCATGGCACTTATCCGCCGCTGGCGCGTGAAGATGCGATGATGAACATGATCGACGTCGCTGATGATTTGCTCGCCGACCGTGACCTGGCGCCGGCATTCCTGGAAACAGGCTTGTTGGGCAGTGATGATTTCCTTTACTATGTGCCCTGGATGCAGGCAACTTATATCATGGGCGCCAATGTCGAAGCGCTGGATTACCTGCCTGAAGGCGCTGATGTCAATGCGCTGACCTGGGAACAGTTCGGTGAATGGTGCCAGAATATCCTTGACGAAACTGGCGAAGCAAAATGTGGTTTGCCACATGCAGGTCTTTTCCACCGCTTCCTGGAAGGTTATATGTGGCCTTCCTTCACCGGTGGTATGGTTTCACAGTTCAACAGCCCGGAAGCGGCGGCAATGATGGAATGGGCGCGTGACTCGCTGTGGCCAACGGTACATCCCGAATCAATCAATTACGAGTTCATGCAAGAACCGTTGTTGTCTGATGAGGTTTGGGTAGCGTTTGATCACACGGCACGTCTACTCGATGCTTACAATGCTGATCCTGACAAGTTTATCGCTTTCCCGGCACCTTCCGGTCCGGCCGGACGTGGCTTTATGCCAGTCGTGGTTGGTCTGGGGATTCCGGCTGATGCACCTGATCCTGAGGCGGGGGCAGATTTGATAGAGTATCTAACCCGGCCTGAAGTGCAGGGCATGGTACTCAATGAACTTGGGTTCTTCCCGGTGGTTGATGGTGTCGATACCTCTGCAATGCCACCCGGTATTGCGATTGAGGCAGCGGCCGTTGCTGCACAAGCAAATTCGTCTGATGCATTACCTGCCCTCTTACCGGTTGGTTTAGGCGAGCGTGGTGGTGAAATCAACCAGATTTTCAAGAATGCATTTGACCGCATTGTGCTTAATGGTGAAGATATTCAAACAGTGTTGGATGAAGAAGCAGGTAATCTGCAAGCCTTAATGGATGAGACAGGTGCGCCGTGTTGGTCACCTGATCCCGCCAGTGAAGGACCGTGCCAGATTAGTAACTAGGTTTAGAAAATGGCGTGTGTAATGTTGCACACGCCATTTTTTTAATAAGGGGTCCGTGATATGAGTACCACTCAACAAGGGAAAAAGAAAAAGAAATATAATTGGGCACCCTATTTGCTTATCTTACCGTCGCTGGTTTACCTGGCCGTGTTTTTTGCCTGGCCGATGGTACGTGGTTTGACGTTGGCGGTGTGGAACGATGAGGCAAATCTGACTTTACAGGCGGAGGCATCACAAGATAGTGATGTTGCCGGTAAACTGCCGCAGGGAACGGCCGTTACCATTTTAGACCAACAGGGCAACCAGGTGCCGGTCGATGAAATTGATGAAAGCAATTTGCAAAAAGAAATTTGGTATCAGGTGGTCGGTATTGGCACCGATGGCGCACCGATTAGCGGCTGGGTGCCTGAAAGTCGTATCCGCGTGCGTGAAGAGAACGATGCCGGTACGCCCACTGGTGGCTCTGTGCGCACAAAGTTGGGCAGTGACGCCGATCCTTTGACCACACTTTATACTGCAGAAAATGAAGCCAGTGAAATTGTTGGTCAGTTGGAAGCACGCACTGAGGTAAGCATTGAGGGTGTTACTGTATTAGAAGTCTGGTATTTGATTAATGGTGCTGAGGAAGGGGGCGCAGCGGTTGAAGGCTGGGCGCCGTCCCGTTATATCCAGGTGTTTGACGATGAAGTCAACGGCCGTATTGATCGTGGCAATTCAGGCGCATTGACAAGCGAATATATTCAAAAAATGGTCAATGACCGTTTCTTCTTACCGGCACTAGGCACAACACTGCTGCTGATGGTTTTGATTATTCCCATTCAGTTTGTTTTGGCGATCATCATGGCTTTGGTGATCCAGGCTAACTTAAAGGGCAGCGGGTTCTTTCTATACGTGTTCGCCATTCCGCTGGCAGCTTCTGATCTGGCAGTAGGTATCGTCTGGTTTTCGATATTTACAACAAACGGTTATTTAAACACGATATTGCAGGGATTGGGCATCATTGACGCCCCGATCACCTATCTTTCGGCAGAAACCCGCTATTGGATCGTGATCGCGATTGTCCTGGCGGAAGTGTGGCGGGCCACTTCGATCGTGATGGTCATCGTGGTTTCCGGCCTGCAAGCGATTTCAAGTGAAGTGTTGGAGGCGGCGGAGTTGTTTGGCGCAGGCCTATGGCAGCGTTTACGCCATGTCATTTTGCCCCTTTTGAAGCCCAGCTTACAGGTGGCACTCATTTTGCGCACGATACTCGCTCTGCAAGTGTTTGCGGTTGTCGTCGCTTTGAGCGGCGGCGATATCGTTACGGTGCTGGCGCGTGAAACATACCGGCAGTATTACGATTTGCGTAACCTGAATGTGGCAGCTTCTTTTGCCGGTTTCATCTTGATCATCTCGATGTTTAGCGCCGTGTTCTACTTACGCACTATTCGTACACAAGAGGAGGCCCAGGCATGAGTACATTAACTGAAACAACAAGCGGCAAAACGGCCGCGCAAGCATCGGCCGAAGTGAGAGCAATTCATCGTAAAATGCTGCGCCGTCAGAAAATCAGCAAAGGCTTTACCTACCTGGTTGCCATACTGATCATTTTGTGGATATTGGTGCCGATCTGGTTTATTGCCTCTATGGCGCTCACGACACCGCAAAACGTATTTGCCTATCCCAAAGGGGTGCTGCCCTTTATTGAATTCTCATTTGAAACCATGCGCTTTTTCTTGAGTTCAGAAGGCATTATTCCGGGCATCATAAACAGCGTTACCGTCGCGATCATCACGCTGGTACTATCTACTCTGATTGCTGCTCCGGCCGGCTATGCGCTTTCGCGTTATATCTTCCGTGGACGCGACACATACAGATTGTCTGTCTTGATGGTGCGTGCCTTCCCGATCGTTGTGCTGGCGATTCCACTGGTCGTGGTTTTTATCAATTTGGGCATCTTCGACAGCATTTATAGTTTGGCGCTGATGCATACTGCCTTAACATTGCCGACAACAATTCTTATTATTGGCAGTGTGTTTGCCAGTGTACCTTACGAATTGGAAGAAGCAGCCAAGATTTTTGGCTGCACACCGTTCCAGGCTTTTCGACAGGTTGTTTTTCCGCTGGTGCTGCCGGGTATTGCCGCAGCGGCGATTTTCACCTTTGTTATGTCCTGGAATGAAGTGTTTGCGGCCAGTGTCCTGACCATCCAAAACCGCACCTTACCGGCGCAGGTATTCAACACATTAAATCAATCTTCGCAGGCCTATCAATTCGCCGGGGCGTTTTTTATGTTGATACCGTCGATGATTTTCATCTTCTTCATTCGACGCTATCTGTTTAATATGTGGGGTCAGGTGACCAAATAGGAGAGAAGAAATGGCTGAAATTAAGATTGAAAATGTAACGAAACGCTTCGGTGATTTTGTCGCCGTAGATAACGCCAATCTGACCATTGGCGAACAAGAATTTGTTGTCTTGTTAGGCCCCAGCGGTTGTGGCAAAACAACCTTACTGCGTGCCGTGGCCGGATTGGGCATGGCCGATGAGGGGCGCATCAGTATTGGGGGGCGTGACGTCACTTACTTGCCGCCGCGTGATCGCAATATCTCAATGGTGTTCCAAAGTTACGCTATCTTCCCCCACATGAAAGTGTCCGATAACATTGCTTTCGGTTTGAAGATGCGCAAGACTGACCCGAAGGAAATTGAGAAGCGCGTCCATAAAGCAGCGGAAATGATGCACATTGAAAAAATGTTGGATCGTTATCCAAGCAAGATGAGCGGTGGTCAACGCCAACGTGTCGCTGTGGCGCGTGCCCTGGCGATGGATGCTCAGGTGTTGTTGATGGATGAGCCATTGAGCAACCTGGATGCGCTGCTGCGTCTGGAGATGCGTGCGGAGTTGAAAAAGCTGTTGGCTGATATCAACGCGACAACGATTTACGTCACTCATGATCAGATCGAGGCATTGAGTATGGGCGACCGCATTGCTGTAATGAAGGATGGCATCATCCAGCAGGTTGACGCACCGGGCATTGTTTATGATATGCCCTCGAATCAGTTTGTGGGTGGGTTCATTGGGAATCCGCCGATGAACTTTTTGACAGGACAGGTGCAGCGCGAAAACGGGCAGGTTCATGTGAAGATTGGTGACTTTTCGCTCGATCCGGCGCCGATGATGCAGCCTGTTTTGCAAAAGTATGATGGCCAACAGGTGGTGATTGGCATTCGCGCCGAAAATATGGAGACGTTAAACAAGCATGCTGATGATGCACTCCAGGTGCGTGTGTTGGTCGTAGAACCGCTGGGGTCACAAAATCTGCTTACCGTCAATATTGGCGAGGATACGGTGAAGGTAGCGACACATCCCACCTTCCGGGTGGCGCCGGATGAGGATGTGTGGCTGCGTTTCCCGGCCGATAAAATCCGTTGGGTTGATCGTGATAGTGGAATGACATTATATCCAGTGTAAATGTGCGCACTGAGCGTCAATTATTGAACCACAGAGCTCACAGAGAGCACGGAGAAGAGCAAAAAAGATTCTGTGTTCCCTGTGTTCTCTGTGGGAGTTTTGTTTATGACGGCTAATAAAGGATAGTTCCTTTTTAGAGTATGACAAAAATAAATGCCCATATTATAAATCATACCCATTGGGACCGTGAGTGGTTTCTTACTTCTGTGTATACGAGCCGCTGGATTCCGGGGTTAATTGAAAAACTGGAACGGCTGGCGTCTGAAAACCCGGATTTCCGCTTTTTGTTTGATGGACAGACATTGGTAGTGGAGGATTTGCTGGCAGTTGCGCCGGGGTATGAGGAGCGGGTGCGGCGTTTGGTGAGCAACGGCCGTCTTCAAATTGGTCCCTATTACTGCCAACCAGATTGGCAGCTAACCAGCGGCGAGTTATTAATTCGTAACCTGATGTATGGACAAAAAGACGTAGCCCGGTTTGGCGGCAAAATGAACACTGGCTGGATGGTCGACACCTTTGGCCACATCAGCCAATCACCACAAATTCACCGTTTGTTTGGTATCCAATCCATTTTTGTGTGGCGTGGTGTGCCACAGTTGACACCCTATTTCAACTGGCGCGGAGCTGATGGCACGCAGATGTTGACGATAAACTTGTTTGGTGGCTACCGTAATTTGTATGGGGTGAGTCATGCGCCGCAAGTGGCTGTGAAACGGCTGGAATCGGAAGTGGATAAGTTACGGCCGTATTACCCCACGCCTGACATACCTCTTTTTGACGGTTATGACTTAGAAGATAATCCCGAAGACCCCCTACGTTTTTACGACGAATTAGGCGGCGTGTGCCCTACCCTCAATCTGTTAGAATCGACCCCTGATCGGTTTGCGGCTGTGATCGCCAATAAACAACTCACTTTAACTACATTACGAGGCGAACTCAATTCCGGCAAATACGGCGCAACCTTTCCTGGTGTGTTTTCGGCGCGTGTTTATCAAAAAGTCATGGCGCATGATTGTGAGCATCTGCTGTTCCAGATTTGTGAGCCGTTGGGCGTGTTGGCACATTTGCGGGGGCAAACCTATGATGTGGCGAAATATGAAAAGTGGGCGCGTTTGCTGCTGCAAAATGCGGTGCATGATTGCATTTGTGGAGTAAGCATTGATCAGGTGCATGAAAAAATGGAATTCAGTTACCGGCAGGTTTTTGACGCGCTGATTGCTGATGCCCAATCTTCCCTGGCGGCTGTTCTATCCGATTTTGCGCCTGGTGATTATGTGGTTAGCAGTAATCCGTTTGCAGTCGATAATTGGCAAATTGTGGGTGATGAAATGCTGCATGTGCAGACACATGGAGTGGGCGTATGGCCGGTGAGTGAACGCATCCCAACAATAAAAAGCAACGCTGCTGTAGATTCTTTTACCTGGCGTAATGAATATTATGAAGCAACGATCAGCGCCGATGGACTTGTCCGGGTGGACGAGGCTGTTTGTGGTGAGTTGGTTGTTTCAGCCGAGCGTGGCGATACTTATTCAGATGAATTGGGTGACTACCTCGGTACGCTCCAGGTGATTTCCGGGCTGACATTGGTCGAGGACAGTGCGCATCATGCGATGGTGACTTTTTCGGGCGTGTGGCGGGATGGTGAAAGGAAGGCAACGGCGACTGTGTGCCTGACATTTGATGAAACGCCGTTGTTAAAATGGCAGATCGATCTGGATTCACGCGGTTCTGATTTGCGTGTAGAGATGGTCTTTAAAACGGCCGTTGGCGGCCAAATCGCCGGCGGTCAAATTACAGCCGGGATGCCTTTTGATAACGTGCTGCGACCCATTGTTGATGACAATTTGCTGCCCAGAGACCTACCGCCGGAATTACGCAGTATGCTGTTGGGGCAGCGTGAATTGAACAGCGTGTCGATGTTCCCCTTTCATGATTTTGTGGCGGTGGCGGATGGTAAAACGGCCGTTGCTGTCCTCGCCAAAGGATTGCGCGGTTATCGCGCAACGGCAAATGGTGACATTGTTTTGCCGCTGCGTCGTGCTGTGGAATGGTTGACCGCAGCCAATTTGGAAAATCGTGTGGGCGATGCCGGGCCGTTTTTTTATGTGCCGGATGCACGCTGCGAAAGAGTTGTGCGGCACGAAGTGGCCGTAGCTTTTGGTCTGGATACGGTTGATTCAGTAGTGTTTCAGGCGCTCAATGCAGCCTATCAAAATCCGCCGCTGCTGGTTGCCAACCGTGCAGAGGGCAGTCGTAAAAGCTGGCAATTGACAACCTATCGGTTGTTGCAAGAGGATGTACCATTAAGTGGGCTGCATGTGCAAGATGGTGTTGTGTTGGCGCGTTTTTATAATCCGACCAGTGAGCAACGGCCGTTTAGCCAAACTTACACCACGACGGATGTATGGGGCCAGGAAACAGGCCGCGCCAACAATATTGCGCCCAAACAAATTGTCACCGTACAAATCGAGTCTGATGATCTTGAAAAAGTGATGAAAAATCCGATTGCTTTGACCTCCGTTGCTAAGCTGCCTGCATGGCGGGTAGGATTAAACAAAGGTCGCCCAGATTCGGTTGTTTTGGCTGAGTTGGTGAATAAGGTTGCTGTTTTGGAGGAGAAAATTGCGGCGTTAGATGTTAAAACGGCCGTTGCCCAAGGCGAAGAATTACTGCGTTTACAACATCGCAGTTATGTTTTGCAGCGCGAATGCTTGGAGTTTCAACTGTCGCTGCTGCTCAATCAACGAAAACTGGCTCAGAATGGTGCCTTAAATGAGGATTACCTATATCACCCTGATGCTGAAATTGCACAGTTGGGCTTAGCTTTGAATCATTTACGCATCAAACGTCGGATTTTTGATTATGTGGTGGAGGCCCTATAAAAATGTTACGTCGTGCATAGGGTGGCAAATCCACAACCAAAAAATAGACACTGATATGACGGAACGCTGATAAGAAAAATCAGTGTTCTTTCCGTATCAGTGTCCTGAAAGTTAACGCACAATATGCAATTATGAACGCTAAAATCTACGATTATCTGGCTTTTATTTATGGTGATGATATGGCGACGGCGCTGCAGCCACGACTCACTGCCTTATTGGATGCATATAAAGAGTGCATGCCACCGGCAACACAGCAGCATTACTTTGATGAGGGGGATGCGATTTTGATCACCTATGGGGATATGGTACAGGCGGAGGGCGAACGGCCGTTGTTAACCCTCTACCATTTCCTTAAAGAACAAGTGGGGGGATTGATTCGCGGCGTCCATCTGCTGCCTTTTTTTCCCTATTCGTCAGATGACGGGTTTTCGGTCATTGACTACAACCAGGTCGATCCGGCGTTGGGGAATTGGGAAGATGTAGAGGCATTTGGCCAGACTTTTCGCTTGATGTTTGATGCTGTCATCAACCATATTTCGCAGTACAGCGACTGGTTTCAGTCTTATCTGCATGGCGAAACGCCATATATTAATTATTTTGTTGAAGTGGATCCCACGACTGATTTAACGGCCGTATTTCGTCCACGCGCGCTGCCCTTGCTCACCCAAGTAAACACAAGCAGGGGAGTTAAACATGTTTGGACAACTTTTTCCGCTGACCAGATTGATCTAAACTACGCTTCCCCTGATCTGCTGCTCGAAATTTTGTCTGTCTTGCTCAATTACGTGGCACATGGGGCCGAATTAATTCGTCTGGATGCAATCGCCTATATGTGGAAAGAGGCAGGCACAGACTGCATCCATTTGGCGCAAACCCATGCACTGATCCAATTGATGCGTGCCGTGTTAGATGAGATTGCACCGCATGTGGTTTTGATCACTGAGACGAATGTGCCGCATAAGGAAAATGTGAGCTATTTTGGCGACGGCCGTAACGAAGCCCAAATGGTCTATAATTTTTCCTTGCCGCCTTTGACATTACACGCCTTCCATAGCGGTAATGCCATGATTCTGTCCCAATGGGCGGCTACTTTGGACACGCCCTCTGATGAAGTTACCTTCTTCAACTTTCTAGCTTCGCACGATGGCATTGGTCTGACGCCAGCGCGTGGTTTGTTGGCCGATAGTGAGGTTAGCGCGATGGCACAGCGTGTCGAAGCTTTGGGAGGCTATGTTTCCTATAAGAATAACCCTGATGGATCACAAAGCGCCTATGAACTTAATATCAATTATCTTGACGCTTTAGGTGACCCGGCAAACCCAAATGAGCCAACCAGCTTAAAAGCAAAACGTTTTCTGGCAGCACAGGCGATTATGCTGGCCTTACGTGGTGTGCCCGGCATTTATTTTCACAGCTTATTTGGATCGCAGAGTTGGCCTGAAGGTGTGCAAAAAACCGGCCGCGCACGCACGATTAACCGCCAAAAATTAGAGATTGAGCGCTTGACCGATGAGTTAACACAACCTGATTCTCTACGCCGGCTTGTATTTGCTGGGTGGAGCAATATGCTGCAAATGCGTGCAGCATCAATAGCCTTTCATCCCAATGGCGGCCAAAAAATCCTTGACCTGCATCCGGCATTGTTTGTCGTTCTGCGAACGTCGCCGGGTAATGAAACGGCCGTTCTCTGTGTACAAAATGTTTCTAATCAAATAGTTGAAGTTGAGCTGCCGGTTGGACAGTTTATTGATCTGTTGGCCGATACGGCCGTTGCATACGCAGGCTCCATTGCTTTGTCTCCCTATCAGGTGCTGTGGTTAGAGCATAAAACGGTTTAGCAAAATCGTTCTACAAAGCCAGGAAAAATATGAACCCAAAACCAAAATGGGGTCAGCGTGGTGAATGGTATGTTGTAATTCAAATTGTATTGTTTGGACTAATATTTTTCGCGCCCCTGATCGTACCTGCCATAATTCCGTGGCCAACTCCTTTAGATACAATCGGGCTTGTTGTTGGCAGCGGGTTGGCTTTGTTTGGGGGAGGTGTGGCAGTGGTAGGTGTCTTGAATTTGGGCAGGAATTTAACGGCCGTTCCGCACCCTAAAGAGGATGCCGTTTTTGTTGAACATGGCGTTTATCGCTTTGTGCGCCATCCCATATACTGCGGGATAATCTTTGGTGCGGTTGGCTGGGCTTGCTTGCAGAACAGCCTGTTGACCTTGCTGTTGGCACTGGTACTATTTATCTTTTTCGACATCAAATCACGCCGCGAAGAAAAATGGCTGGTTGAAAAATACCCCGCCTATCCAGATTATCAACGCCGCGTGCGCAAACTCATTCCGCTTGTCTATTAACGCAAGCGTTATCAAGTTTCTAGAAACCTGATAACGCTTGCGCAAACATTATGTAATATTTGTTACGTCCCGATCCCCAAAAGCGTCTAACAGAAGTTTTGAATATAATCCCTTAGTAACTGTCCATAAATAAGTTCGTAGTGGCGGCTTTAGCCGTCCAGACCGCTAAAGCGGTTACTACAAGCCAAAACGGGAAGTTGTTTTTAGATGATTACTTAACCTTTACGGTCACTGCGTAAATACAAAATCGCCAGAATAAACATCACCAGCACAATGCCAGCCGATACCAAACAATATTGACAGAACGCATGGATGACAAGGAACTCCAACATTGTTAATCCAAGCGTGATCAAAAAGGCCAAACCCACCACAGCAAAAATCAACTCTGGCATATAATCATCAATGAAAACGACCCAGTCTTGCAGCCAGGTCAACAAAAAAATGACGATATAACCGATCATACCAATTAAGGCAATAGGAATTGGTCCAATGGAGGAATAGGGAGCAGTCGGGCCGCTAACCTGTCCGCAATCAAACAGCTCGTTTACGCCGCAGGTTGTCATCAATGTGCCGTTGTGGAAAAGCCACAAGTAATAAGCAACAATAAGCCCTGGCAAAGCCAGGAGTTGGATTATACGGATTTGCCAATTTTCAGGAAGGGTCATATGAATGCCTCTTGGTTTATGAATTCAAATAGCTTGCAAATACGCGTTGGAATTCAGAAAAGGGTTGGGCACCACGCATAACTTGGTCATTGACAAAAAAGGTGGGTGTGCCAGATACACGTGCTGAACGGGCTGCATCCTGATTGTCACCAATAATATTGTTGTAACGGCCGTCTATCAAACAAGCCGTGAAAGCTTCCTCATCCAGACCAATCTCATTAGCCGCAACCAGGAATCCATCACGTGTTAAAGCCTGTTCGGTTGCTTGATTAAACAAAGTTTCCGCAAACTCATAATATTTATCTTGCTCGGCCGCACACATGGCTGCATTGGCGGCTGGTACAGTTTCTGCACGCAAAGCATAAGGTACAAATACCCATTTTACTTGGTCGTTATCGACGTAAGTATCTTTGATGCCGGGCGCTGTATTTTGGTGGAAATCGCGACAATGGGGACAGCCGAAGTCAGAAACTTCGACAAGCGTCACGGGTGCATCTTGTGCGCCGAGTACGACACAATTTTCGGTATTACTTTCGCAATATTCAGCTAACGTCTGTGTTTGAGGTTCTTGTAATGCTAAATAAAGCAGCGCAAATAAAATAACCACACCACCGATGGTCAAGCCACCAATCAGCAGCCAATTTGTACCTCGTTTTTCAGAAGTGCTTTTTGTTGATTTTTTTCTTCGTTTAGCCATTTAATTTCACCCATATATCTAGCACTTTCGTGGAAGTGTTAAGCTTCCATGAAAGTGCAGGTATTAAATTTTAATGAAGTGTAGCCAGCGATTGCGTATCAGGCAATGCTTTCCGCAGTTTATCTAATGCTTCTTTTCTAAAATCCCGAAGAATGTCATCTTAATCTTATGACATTCGCCATGCAGTAACGGCCGTATCTTGTTTTACACTATAGAAAAGCACACCTGCTCAGACCGCAAGGGTTTCTGAGGCAGATATTGAACT
>JAGRDI010000116.1:27808-39265 GCA_020432765.1 Anaerolineales bacterium
GTCTTCAAAAAATCCATGAGGAAATCGTTATGCTGACTGTAAATGACTTGATGACCATAATTCCATATACCGTGACCCCAGCCACACCACTGCGGCACGTGATCGAGCTGATGAAAGCAGAAGGATGTCGCCAATTGCCGGTGCTGGAGAATGGCAAACTGGTTGGCATTATCACAGATCGGGATATGCGCTTAGTGATGAATTCACCGATTGTTTTGCACGGCCGTTGGCAAGATGAAGAGTTGTTGGATAAGGTCACTGCGGAAAGCTGCATGACACCTAATCCCATGACTGTCACACCGGAAACGCCCGCTTACCGTGCAGCCGGTATGCTCAGTATCTATAAATTTGGCGCATTACCCGTTGTTGATGAAGATACGCTTGTTGGCATTATCACTGTGACCGATTTTTTAGACTATTTCGCCGCAGAGCAGCCTGAGACGGTGATTGATACAAGCTAAAATAGTGCGTAGTGGGTAATGCATTAATAAATACGCATTACGCACTACATTGAATAAATAGGGAGCTGGATGATGTTTAAACATATACTTGTTCCTTTAGATGGTTCTGAACTCGCAGAACGTGTCCTACAGCCTGCCGTAGCTTTAGCAGTGGCATTGTCGGCAAAGTTAACTTTGCTGCGTGTATCCCCTCAGCTCACCTTGCTAACAGCGGACCCACAAGTTTATACAGAAATGAGCCGGATGGGGGAAGATCGGGTGCATGCCTATTTGCGTGATGTCCAGATGGATCTCCCGGATGATATTTACATTAATTTAGTGTGTGAAAATGGCTCTGCAGCAGATGTTATTGTGCAATATGCCGAAACGCATGCTGTCGATTTGATTATGATGTCCAGCCACGGCCGTTCCGGTCTTAGTCGTTGGGTGTATGGCAGTGTATCCGAAAAAGTACTGCATCAATCGCCTTGCGCCATCGTTATCATGCGCTCGAAGGCGGAGCGGGAGTTGTTCCAATACAACCAACTGCTTGTGCCTTTAGATGGCTCTGAATTGGCCGAAAGCGCATTGCCAATAGCTGTTGGGTTGGCCCAAACATTGGACGCCGGGCTGCATTTGCTGCGGGTTACTGAGCCTGCACATGTTGTGTTTGAAACAGTTTCTATGCACCAGGTGTTTAATGAGATCGAAGCCGCTGAACGCGAAGAAGCGGATGCTTACTTGAAAGCGAAACTTACTGATTTGTCTGATATGGAAGTTACCACGGCCGTACAGCCAAGCAAAGGGTCGGCAGCTAATGCTATCATCGATTATGTAGGCACTCAACAGATTGATTTGATTGTTATGTCTAGTCACGGCCGTTCTGGTCTAAGCCGATGGGTCTATGGCAGCATTGCCGAAAAAGTTTTACAAGGTTCTTGCTGTGCCACAATGATCATTCGTAATTGACAACCGCCACTTGTCAATTGACTGGGGAGAAAGATGAATAAATTGCAACCACTTGCGGCCAAACAGCTTTGTCGACGCTGCGATCCCAACCAATTTGAATTTGACACCACAGCCGAATTACAAGATGGTCAAGAGATAATCGGCCAAGATCGTGCCTTGGCAGCCATCCAGTTTGGCATGGATATGTCTCATGATGGGTATAATCTATATGTTTTAGGCCCACATGGCACCGGAAAATATACGGCCGTACATCAATACCTTGAGCAGCGTGCCATTCAAGAACCCGTTCCTGACGATTACTGTTATGTCTTCAATTTCGACCAACCGCATAAGCCCCATGCGCTGCGTTTACCTTCGGGGTATGCCGGACAGTTGCGAACTGCCATGCAAAAACTGGTTGAAGAATTATTCACTGTCCTACCCGCCGCTTTCACCAGCGATGAATATCTGGCGCAGCGTAAGGTTTTAGAACAAGAATACAAAAGCCATCAAACGCAGGCCCTGGAAGATCTGCGTGAGCAAGCCAAAAAGCTGAATATCGCGCTGATGCAAACACCCAATGGCTTTGCCTTTGCCCCTTTAAAAGACGGCCAGGTGGTTAGCCCTGACGAATTTTTACAATTCTCTTCCGCCGAACAACAAGAAATCGAGACGCAAGTCTTGGCCTTGCAAGACAGCTTACAGACGATCATGCAGCAGATTCCGCATTGGCAGCGCGAAGCCCAACAGAAATTGAAGCAGCTCAATATTAAAGTTGCTGACTTTTCCATTGGGCCGCTTTTTACCGAAGTGCGTCAGGCGTATTCTGCGTTGCCCGCTGTGTTAGCTTATCTGGATGCTGTGCGTAAAGATGTGGTCGAGAATGTGACTGCTTTTATTGAAGATGAGGATGAAGAAGGGGTGGGCATGGCATTATCCCAGCCAGTGAAAATCCGAACACGCTATCAAGTAAATGTCATAATCGACAATCATGACTTACAAGGTGCACCAGTGGTTGATGAAGACCAGCCGCGCTATCCAAACTTGGTGGGGCGTGTGGAGCACGTTTCCCAAATGGGTGCGCTGCTTACTGATTTTACCCTGATCAAACCAGGTGCATTGCATCGGGCTAATGGCGGTTATCTTGTGTTAGATGCACGCAAATTGTTGAACCAACCTTATGCTTGGGATGGTTTGAAACATGCCTTGCGCAAACGTGAAATCTGCATTGAATCATTAGGGCAGGCATACAGCCTTATTAGCACCGTATCACTGGAACCGGAACCGATTCCCTTGGACATGAAAGTGATTTTGTTGGGTGAGCGCGTGCTGTACCATTTGTTATGTCAATATGAACCCGATTTTAGCGAATTGTTTAAGGTATCGGCCGATTTTGAAGACGATATGCCGCGCACGCCGGAAAATAATTTGGCCTATGCCCTGTTGATCGCGGCATTGGTGCATAAAGAAGGGTTGCGTCATTTTGAGCGCACGGCCGTTGCACGCATCATTGAGCATAGTTCACGGCAGGCAGGGGATGCTGAAAAATTGTCAGTGCATATGCAGACGATGAGTGATTTAATGCGTGAAGCCAATTATTGGGCTGGTGAGTCTGGACACGAATTAATTGGTGTAGCCGACGTGGAGAAGGCGTTGGCGGCACAAAAATATCGTAGCAATCGTGTTAATGACCGCTTACAGGAAAATATGCTGCGCGATACGTTGTTGATCGATACCAGCGGCGCGGTTGTTGGTCAGGTTAACGGGCTGGCAGTTTATGCAACCGGCCAGACGACGTTTGGCAAACCCAGCCGCATTACGGCACGTGTACGTATGGGCAAGGGAGAAGTTATTGATATTGAGCGCCAGGTCGAAATGGGTGGCCCCTTACATTCCAAAGGTGTGATGATTTTAGCCGGTTTTTTGGGTGCGCGTTTTGCTGCAGAACGGCCGTTTCCGCTTTCGGCAACACTTGTGTTTGAACAATCTTATGGCGGTGTAGATGGCGACAGCGCTTCTTCGGCCGAATTGTATGCACTCTTGTCGGCTTTGGCAGAAGTCGCACTTAAACAGTCGTTGGCTGTCACAGGTTCGGTGAATCAACTGGGTCAGATTCAGGCGATTGGGGGCGTAAATGAAAAAATCGAGGGCTTTTTTGAGTTGTGCCAGGCACGCGGTCTCACAGGTGAGCAAGGTGTGCTTATCCCGCAAGCCAATGTAAAACATTTGATGCTGCACCAAGATGTGGTAACGGCCGTGGCTGCTGGAAAATTTCACATTTATCCGGTTACGACGGTTGATGATGGCATTGAATTATTGACGGGTATGCCTGCAGGCGAATTGGATGCTGATGGTAATTTTGCGGTGGAGAGTGTGAACGGCCGTATCGTCAATCGCCTGACAAAATGGGCCAAAAAACAGCGTGATTTTGCAAATCCGCCCAGGCTCAAGAGTGAGTGATTAGCGTGAGTGAAAAAGAGTCCAATTTGAGCATACGCCGCATTTTGGTGGCGCTGGACACTTCCAAACATAGTCAGGCTGCTTTGCAGGCAGCGGCAGATATGGCTGAATTGTTGGGAGCGGAGTTGATGGGCATCTTTGTTGAAGATATCAATTTATTGCATGTCGCACAGCTCTCTTTTGTGAATGAGATTCGCTATCCGATGGCTGAAGTGCGCAAATTTGATCAGCCCCAAATGGAGCAGCATTGGCAAGCACAAGCTGCACAAGCACGGTATGGGCTGGCTGCAGTTGCGCATAGTAAACAAATTCCACATTCGTTTGAGATCGTGCGTGGCGCTGTCGCTTCCCAATTGTTACACGCGGCAGTAGAGACAGATTTATTGGCATTAGGTCGCCTGGGAAATTCATTACCCGGCCGTTCGCGCCTGGGTTCGACTGCACAAACGGCCGTTTCTCAAGCCCGCGGCTCGGTTTTGCTGATGGGCGGTGAGATTGATTTACAGCAGCCGCTGGTCGTAATTTATGATGGCACATCTGCTGCCCGGCGTGCATTGGTTGTGGCTGTTAAGTTGGCACGTTTGAACGGCCGTTTGCGTGTGTTAATCTGGACGGATGATGATGAAATCGTTGTCCAATATCGTCAAGAAATCTTCGCACGGCTGCATGACAGCGACATCGAAATCAGCTTTGGCCGCATTTACCCTGACGCACAGCACCTATTACGAACCTACCTGGAGAACAATGCATGTGGTCTTTTTGTTATCGGCCGGACTACTTCGCAATTACCCTCAGCGATCCTGGATATTATCTTGGAAGAACTTGATTGTCCCATTCTGCTTGTACGCTAAATTGAGCTGCTTTCTTTTCCCACTTTGACGCATAATGATCGGATAATGACACCAAAGGAATGATCTTCGACAAACTCAGGAGGCATTGTCATAATCCTGATTCTTGCGCTAAAATAACGGCATGGACAAAATATTTGTGATGTTAGGTCCGTTATTCATGTTTATTGGCGTGGGGGCTGGTGCATTTGGTGCGCATGGATTGAGCGGCTACTTCACACAGCACCCCGAGCTCGAAGGCACGTTTGATACGGCCGTGCGCTATCAAATTATCCACGCCCTGGCTTTGTTGGCTGTGGCTTGGATTGTCACGCATTGGCCGGGCAGCTTGCCCAATTGGGCCGGCACCCTCTTTGTGTTGGGCATCATCTTGTTTTCCGGCAGCTTGTATTTGCTCGTTTTGACACGCACAAGCTGGCTGGGTGCAATTACTCCACTGGGTGGTGTTGCTTTTCTCGCTGGCTGGGCTTGTTTATTTGTAACCGCATGGCGATCATAAAAAGGAAATCATATGAGTAATCCATTTGGTGTACCTGGCATTAGCGTGCAGGAATTTGAACAAAAACGGAAAGACAAAGAGGCGTTTATCTTACTGGATGTGCGTGAACCCAACGAATTGTATTATGCACATTTAGGCGCTGGCGTAACGGCCGTGCCCCTCAGTGATCTTGCACGCCGCCAACTTGCCGCCTTGCCGCCAGAAATTCGTGATAATCAAGCCGCAGACATCATTGTGATGTGCCATCATGGCAATCGCAGCGCACAAGTGACTGCCTGGCTGCGCAACAATGGCTGGAATAGCGCCATTAATCTGGATGGCGGCATTGATGCGTATGCAATTGAGGTTAATCCCGATGTAGGCCGCTATTAAGAAGCCTTGCAGCCATCAGCTTGTTAGCTGGTCAGCAAAAAGCTGATGGCTGCAAGACTGACTAGCTGATGCCACTATTGGAGCCGGCATGAGCGAATATCTGAAGATTTACGAAGTTGGACCGCGTGACGGTCTGCAAAACGAAGCCACAGCCATCAGTACCAGCCAAAAAAAACGCCTCATTCAGGGCCTGGTCGCAGCGGGTCTGCAAGAGATCGAGGCGACCAGCTTTGTGCACCCTAAAGCCGTGCCACAAATGGCTGATGCTGACGAGGTAATGACCGCAGTCCACGAGCAATACAGCCAACTGCCGGTACGCTTTACCGGCCTGGTGTTTAACCAACGCGGTTATGATCGTGCCTTAGCGGCTGGGTGTCGTGCCATGGCTTTTGGTGTATCAGTCAGTGAAACTTTTAGTCAAAAAAACACACACATGTCGAGCGCAGAAGCGCTGCGTATCACGCACGATTTGTTGACGCAGGCACAGCGCGACGGCGTTTGGACGCGTGTCTACCTGAGCGCGGCCTGGATTTGTCCTTTTGAAGGCCCCACTCCACCCGCCAAAACCATCGCCTTTGCCGAACGCCTCTGGGAAATGGGCACCAGCGAACTCGCGATTGCCGACACCATCGGCCACGCTCAGCCCATCGAAGTGGGCAACCTGATGGAACAGTTAGGCCGCCGTTTGGGCATGCGTCATCTGGGCATCCATTTGCACGATACACAGGCACTGGGTTTGGCCAACGCCACGACTGCGCTGCAAGCAGGGGTGCGCATCTTTGACACCAGCGTTGGCGGCTTGGGCGGCTGCCCCTTTGCGCCGGGTGCGGCTGGCAATTTAGCCACCGAAGATTTGGTGTTTATGGCCTACAAGATGGGTTATGGCACGGGTGTCGATTTCACAAAGCTGTGGGACATTGTCTATATGCTCGAAGAATGGATCGGCCGTCCAGTAGGCGGACGCATTCGTGCCTGGTGGGAGAGCACATGTGACATTGAACCTGGTGTTGAGTTTAAATAGAATTTATGAGCAAGATACAAGAGGTTATTTGAAAATTACTTCTTGAAAAATATGGGGCACTGATGATACAGATAACTGGTGATAAAAGGCATAGAATTTGTGTTCTGCTATGCTTTTTTCACCAATCTATGAATATTTAAACGCTCTCTAAGGGAGGAAACAAATGCCACCTCGTTTTTACGTTCCAATCAGATATACAATTTTGGTTTTTTTGTTATTAGTAATTGGCTTAATGGCAATTCCCCTTAATGCAACACGCGAAACCTTTCGGGATGAGCGACAGTTGTTCGGAGAAAGTGTGACACCTATTGAAAATAGCGCGAGCAGCCCTATTATGTTTATCGAAAATGTGGGGCAGTTTGATGATCAGGCTCGTTTTCAAGTACAAGGAGCTAAAGCAACAATGTGGCTAGCCGATGAAGCTATTTGGATCACGCTTGTAGAGTCGTCCAAGACGGGGCCGGAGCAGTTTGGATTTGCCAACCGCGCAGAGTTTGAGGCATTAGAAACTGAAGTACGGCAAGGTGTCAACATTAAACTCACTTTCGAGGGAGCCAATCCTGCTCCGCAAATTGTGCCATTTAATCGACTCAATACCCATATTTCCTATTTTCGGGGAAATGATCCTGAAGAGTGGCAACCAGATGTACCTGTATGGGGTGGTGTTCGCTATCAAAATCTTTATCCAGGTGTTGATTTAGAATTCAGTGCTGAGAATGGACAGTTAGCCCCGCGCCTGGTTTGCAAAGCCAATTGCGAGCAAACCTTACAAAATGTGCGGCTGCGTGTAGCAGGAACAGACAGATTGGTTTTAGAAAACACCCACCTACGCTTGACGACCATTATTGGTGAATTTAGCTTCCCTCTCCTACAGGCCGTGACTGCTGATGGTGACTATCCAAAACGATCAACCACGCCAGTTCTCGCTGGAACTGAACTCATTACTCCTTTCTTTACCACTCAAAATATTTCTAGCCCCTCCATCACTGCTTTAGTACCCCAGGAAAATTTGGAAAGTCTGCTTTACAGCACATTCTTAGGTGGTAGTTCTAGGGATGGTGCCTCAGATATTAGCATAGACGTAGCAGGAAACGCTTATATTACTGGGTACACTGCGTCTAGCGATTTTCCAGTCACTGCTGGTGCATTTGATACAACTTTTGACAATTTGACTGATACCTTTGTCGCAAATTTAAGTGCAAACGGTGCAGGGTTAGTCTATGTGACCTACTTAGGTGGAAGCGATAGGGATTTTAGTAATGCTCTTAGTATAGATGGAATGGAGAACGTTTTCATTTCTGGGTACACATCTTCTAGCAATTTTCCAGTTACGGCTAACGCCTTTGATACAACTTATAACGGTAATCATGATGCTTTCGTCGTTAAATTAAGTGCTAACGGTACAGAGTTAGCCTATGCTACTTACTTAGGTGGAAGCGATCACGATTATGTCTGGGATATTAACATAGACGAATCTGGGAACGTCTTCATTACGGGGGAAACTAAATCGAATGATCTTCCAGTTACTGTTGGCGCGTTTGATACAACTCTTAACAGTTACCTTGATGCCTTCGTCGCTAAATTAAATACCGACGGTTCCGAGTTAGTCTATGCAACCTACTTAGGTGGAAGTTCTTTTGCTTTTGCTCAAGGTATTAGAATAGATGATGCGGGGAATGCTTTCATTATTGGGGCAACGGGTTCCAACGATTTTCCCGTTACTGTCGGCGCATTTGATATAACTTTTAACGGTAGCTGGGATACTTTCGTCGCTAAAATAAATGCTATTGGTACAGAGTTAATCTATGCTACCTACATAGGCGGAAGCAATCTGGACTATGGTGTTACTCTTAGCTTAGACGAAGTGGGGAATGTTTTTATTACTGGGTACACATCTTCTACTGATTTTCCGGTTACAGCTGATGCCGTCGATACAACGCATAACGGTAGCTATGATGCCTTCATCGGCAAGTTGAGTGCCAACGGTGCAGAGTTAGCCTTTGCTACTTACTTAGGTGGAAGTTCTGATGATCACAGCTGGGATGTTAGCATAGACGGAGCAGGCAATAGTTTCATTACTGGGCAGACTTCTTCTAGCGATTTTCCGGTTACAGCTGACGCATTTGATACAACTCAAAACGGAGGTGATGATGCCTTCGTCGCTAAGTTAAATGCCAACGGCTCCGAGTTAGCCTATGCAACGTACTTTGGTGGCAATTCTTCTGATGTTGGTAACGCGCTTAGCATAGACGAGATGGGGAACGCTTTCATTGCTGGAACCACTGGCTCCAGCGATTTTCCGGTGACTGCTGGTGCATTTGACACAACTTATAATGGGGGTGACTTTGATGCCTTCGTTACCAAATTGGCGCTTGAACCTGTGCAACAAACATACAGCATCTCCGGCGAAATCACCGAATTCGACAGCATTGAGCCTATTTCTAGTGTATCAGTAATGCTTGGTAATCCAAGTAACCCGATTGCGACAACAAGTACTGGTGTAAATGGTCATTACTCATTTGCGGAGCTAGCTCCGGGGTCTTATCTAGTTACACCGGTGAAAGAAGGCTATGCTTTTACACCACCAGCAGAAACTGTAGAATTATCTGATCAAGACTTCCCTGGGACAAACTTTCAGGGTGAAGAAACGTGTGTTGAAAACGGCCGTTACACAATCTCCGGAAAAGTACTTGATCCCAATGGTAATCCAGTTCCTGATGTCAATGTCACTGCGACAAATAGTAGTTACCCTTTGATAGGAGGGTCTACTATGAGTCAGCAGGACGGTAGCTTTGAAATAGGCGGACTTTCACCCTGTCTTTACCACTTAGAAAGTGAAAAGTATGGTTACGAGATGCTTCAAGCGTGGGAAGTAGATCTAATCAACGACCACGAAATTGATTTAACCATTGCTGTTGACATGACAATGGATATGGACGAAGATGCCTTACCTGATGCATGGGAGTTATATGGGTATACCCATGAAGATGGTACGTTCGTTGATCTACCTACAATGGGGGCAAATTACTTACGTAAAGACATTTTTGTCGTGGTTTTTTATATGGTAGGGTATCAACCCAAACAAGAAGCGATGAATATGGTTGTTGCAGCTTTCTACTCTGCTCCTGTTCCCAATCCTTCTGGGCAACTAGATGGAATAACTTTGCATATTGATAGTGGTTATGATCATATCATGGATCCAGTCGTTAACGTCAATACGGGTGAGGTAACTGGAACTATTTGGGGTGACTTGGTTGAAGCAGATATTTTATTTCATGATGAAAACCTTAAAATTCTGTCAAGCGAAGGTAATATTGGGGGTGAATTTGATGAGATAAAAAATGATCATTTTTCTCAAGCGCGTGCACCAATATTTCACTATGCTATTTTTGCGCATTTTATTTATGCTCAGTCTGTTGAAGACCTAGAATGTAACAGTGGGTTTTCGCTAAGCGCCCCTGGTAGTGACTTCATTGTATCGCTTGGAGGTTGGGGTACGGCAGGGCCAGATGGGAAAGAGTGTGGCTCAGAAAGTGTTATGCATTTGTCTGGGACAACACCACAACAAGCCGGAACGTTTATGCACGAACTAGGACATAATTTAGGCTTACTCCATGGCGGCCCAGTCGAAGAGATTGACTCTATAAAGCGCAAACCCAATCATTTCAGTGTAATGAATTATAGCTTTCAACAAGGATTACTAACCGGGCCAGATTTTTCACTAAGCAACCGTCAACTTAATTATGCAGAATTTACCCTTGACCCTTTGAATGAAAATAACCTGGACGAAACAACAGGAATAACACCTTACATCTTGGTGTCGAACTTTGCAACTATTCATTCGTGTGATCATTGGCTGCATGGGAGATCATATCAATGGGATACTAGTATTGAAAGTATTGACTGGAATTGTGACGGTGATGAACTTGATAAAGGAGTTCAGTATGATATTAATGCTGATATTAATGCTCCTTTTTGGGAAAACACAAAAGAGCCTCTGAATGCATATTCTGAATGGGACAAGTTGATCTTTAATGGTGGAGAAATCGGTAGGGAAATTAACAGTGGGGAAGCTCAAGATTTACTTGATGTACCAAATGTGTTAAGTCCTGAAATCGAGAGTTTAATTGATGAGTTAACATTAGATGAGGCTAATCAATTAACTTATCCTTATAATGTTGCTGTGGTAGGCTCAAATAATTTGATGCTTTTTCCAAACAGTCAATTTGAGATGACATTTACTATAGGAAACATCGGGACTTTAACAGACACATATGACATTACAGTAAGTTCTTCTTCCCCAGATTGGCTTAATACGAACAATATACCTGATCACGTAACCCTTTCTCCAGAAGAAACCCGCGAATTATCAATAACAGTAAATGTGCCAGGTGATATTTCGCCTAATATGCAAAATAATATTGTGTTTAACGTTATTAGCCAACAGGATACATTTGTTCAAGATACTGCATATACAAATATTTCTGTACGTTCAGAGAACACTTATTTGCCAGTAATTCTAAGCACGCATTTGAGAATTAGGCAGCAGTAGCCGCCAACCGTTTTCCCATCGTATGCATGAAAGTGATCTAGACGGCAACTTTATGTCAAATATTTTGTCCACGGATTACACAGATGACGTAGATTAAAGGCAAAAAAATCTGCGAAATCTGCGTAATCTGTGGATGATTCCGTATTTCCAATATTGTCTAATGCCAAATCGCTTGTAACAACCAGAGTACAATCATGCCAACTATGATGGTTAGCAGCACGTTTTTGGTTTTCCAGGCAACAATGATTGCCACGAGACCGGCTAATAA
Source organism: Anaerolineales bacterium (assembly GCA_020432765.1). Taxonomy (GTDB): domain Bacteria; phylum Chloroflexota; class Anaerolineae; order Promineifilales; family Promineifilaceae; genus JAACFF01. Next base: position 39,217 of record JAGRDI010000116.1, read on the forward strand.
ACGGCCGTTGCCCAAGGACACATTCAACAGCCCATTCGGCATGAGCATT
>JAGRDI010000008.1 GCA_020432765.1 Anaerolineales bacterium
CCAGCACCAATTGCGGCTGCCAATGGTTCGGGAATCAAATGAACTTCGCGTGCGCCCGCAGCCAGGGCTGCCTCACGCACCGCACGCCGTTCAACGCTGGTGACGCCATACGGCACACTGATCATGACGATTGGTTTACGCAGATGAAAACGGCCTGCGACTTTGTTGATGAAATATTCGAGCATCCCTTGGGTGACAAAGTAATCGGCAATCACACCATCACGCAACGGCCGCATCACTTCAATCTCTTCGGGAGTACGGCCGTACATATCCTTGGCCGCACGACCTACCTCAACAATAATCGTTTTGTTCCCATCTTCACGAATCGCCACCACCGACGGTTCTTGCAACACGACCCCCTGATTTTGATCGTGAACCAGTACATTTACCGTGCCTAAATCAATGGCGATATAAGGCGTAAAAAGCGCCACAATTAATTTTCTTTACCAATGTCGTTGGCAACCATATCATCGTCAACGCTCATAGAACGCCCCATGGCCATCGAACGCCCGCCACGCCGTCGCCTGGCCACATCAACCCGAATTTGTGCCCGCTCCAACGATGCGCGAATCTGTGCATACCGTTCTGGATCTTCCGGTACACCTTCCACCATAAACTTCTTGGCGCGTTCCTGAGCTTGTAGGGCACGTTCGATATCAATCTCAGACGCATGTTCGGCCGAATCAGCCAAAATGATAACTTTGTCAGGCTGTACTTCGGCAAAACCGCCGCCAATCGCGAAAAATTCTTCCACGCCAGCAGTGCGCACGATGACCTCACCGAATCCTAAAGTCGTTAAGAGCGCCGTATGGTTAGGCAAAATACCCATGCGACCCTCCGAACCGGGTATATTAACGGCATCTACCATGCCACTATAAACTGTTCTTTCTTGGGTTACAATTTCACATTGGATAGGCATAAACCACCTGAATTAACTTTGTGTAACTTCTGATGTTACGCTGTTGCCCGTAGTTTTTCTGCTTTCGCAACTGCATCATCGATCGTACCGACCATGTAAAAAGCTTGTTCTGGTAAATCGTCATGCTTGCCGTCTAAAATCTCGCGGAAACCACGGATCGTTTCGCGAATCGGTACATATTGGCCGTTTAGCCCATGGAATTTCTCAGCCACAAACATCGGCTGACCCAAGAAGCGCTCAACCTTGCGTGCACGCGCTACCAACAACTTCTGATCTTCACTCAATTCGTCAATACCCAGAATTGCAATAATATCTTGCAAATCGTTGTAGGTTTGTAAAACCTGTTTGACTTCACGTGCCGTGCGGTAATGTTCCTCACCGACGACATCGGGCTGCAACGCACGACTGGAAGATGCCAACGGATCAACCGCCGGGAAAATACCTTTAGCAAATACACCACGATCCAGCGTCAGACTCGCGTCAAGATGCGCAAAGGTAGCCACAGGTGCCGGGTCTGAATAATCATCGGCGGGTACATAAATCGCTTGCATGGAAGTGATCGAACCGGTTTTAGTTGATGTGATGCGTTCTTGTAAAGCACCCATTTCAGAGGCTAACGTGGGTTGATAACCCACAGCACTGGGCATACGACCCAGCAAAGCCGACATCTCAGAACCGGCTAACACATAACGGAAAATATTGTCGATGAACAACAGCACATCACGCCCTTCATCACGAAAGAATTCGGCCATCGCCAAACCGGTTAAGGCGACCCGCAAACGCACACCAGGGGTTTCGTTCATCTGACCAAAAACCATCGCTACAGAATCTTGTACGCCGTACTCTTGCAATTCGTAATACAGGTCGGTGCCTTCACGGGTGCGTTCACCCACACCGGCGAAGATAGATACACCTTCATGTTCCTGCGCCACAGAGCGGATCAATTCAGCAATGGTAACTGTCTTGCCCACACCCGCACCGCCATAGATACCGGTCTTACCACCTCTGATAAAGGGGGCGATTAGGTCAACAACTTTCATCCCAGTCTCAAATGTTTCGATGACTGTGCTTTGTTCTTGAAAGGTGGGTGCTTCCCGGTGGATGGGGTAGTAGACCTCGGCATTAGGTGTTTCGCCGCCGTCAATGGCACGGCCAGTCACGTCGAAAATGCGTCCTAGTGTTACTGGGCCAACCGGCACCATTATAGGACCACCGGTACCTTTAACTGCTAGCCCTCGTGGCATACCATCAGTGGAACCCATTGCCACAGTACGCACAAGGTCGTTGCCTAAATGCTGTTGTACTTCAAGAATTAATGTCCCTTCGGGACCTTCAACTTCCAATGCGTCATAGATTTCTGGCATATCGCTGCCAGAAAAGTCTACGTCGACAACAACGCCACGAATGGCGGAAATTTTGCCAATTGCCATAATTCCTCCAAAAAAATCTCGGGGTAACGGTCGGAGACCAACCCTGAGTGGTAAAAGCAGTAATTATTCCAGTTATAGTTGGGCGAGTGCCTCGGCCCCACCGACAATATCCAGGATTTCGTTGGTAATACTCGCCTGACGCGCTTTATTGCGCTCTAAAGTTAGAATGTCGATCAACTCAGCCGCATTATCAGTGGCATTGTTCATTGCAACCATGCGGGCGCTATGTTCACTCGCTAATGCTTCAAGGACTGATTGGAATATCTGTAATTGGGTGAAGCGTGGTACGATATTGTCTAGAAGCAGCGCCGGATCAGGTTCATAAGTATAAGCACGCGCTGCCGATATACCTGTATCGACATCAGAAACATATTCTGCCACAGCCATGCCCGAAAGATCAAGTGGTTTGAGCGGCAAGAGCTGCTTAACACTGGGACGACGACTAATGAGATTAATGTAATCGGTATAACCGATAAATACCTGGTCTACTTTGCCCTGCAGATAATCGTCAGTGATTATTTGTGCAACAGGTGTGACATCCAAAATAGACGGTGGGTCTGGTATGCCGTCAAAGGTGGCGACAACATTGTAGCCTCGCCGAATCATCAAATCACGTCCTTTACGCCCAACTGTTATGACTTCAGCCGGGGTGTGCAGTGCTTTCAAAAAGCGTTCAGCACGGGACACCATATTGCTGTTATAGGAACCAGCCAAGCCGCGATCACCTGTGATGAGCACGAGGGCTGTGTTTTTAATTTCAGACCGTGCTGTCAGCAGCGGGTGAGTTGCTGAACCCATGCCGGGTTGGGAGGCTAGATTGTTTAATATCTCAAAAGCTTTGCTGGCATAGGCGCGTGTCGCTTCGACTTGTTTTTGGGCGCGTGAAGCCTTAGAGGCAGAAACGGCCGCTAAGGCACTTGTGACCTGTGAAATATTTTTAATACTTTTGATACGCTTGTTTAGTTCGCGTTCGGTAGCCAAGGAAAACTCCTGCGTAAATTATGAAGTATGGAATATGGGGCAACAGATCCCTATTTCATACTGCTTGCTATTACTGATTATCAGGACTCCAGCTTGCGTTGAAGTCTACAATGGCCTGCCTCAGCGTGTCTTCGATCTCATTTGTCCATTTACCGGCGGCCAATTCTTTGCTGAGGTCTGCATAGGCTGTATCGACAAAGCGCACTACTTCCTGGCTCCAACGATTCATATTATTTAAATCGATATTATCAGCCATCCCACGGGTTCCCGCGTAAATCAGTGTGACTGCGTGTTGTAGTGGATAAGGGCTGTATTGTGGCTGTTTGAGCAGTTCCATCAGGCGTTCGCCACGTGCCAACTGGCGTTGGGTGGATGCGTCGAGATCGGAGCCAAATTGGGCGAAGGCGGCTAATTCGCGGAATTGTGAGAGATCGGCACGCAAACTGCCGGCTCCTTTACTCATGGCGCGTGTTTGCGCCGCACTACCAACACGGGAAACGGAAAGACCCGTATTGATTGCAGGTCGTTGACCAGCGTTAAAGAGATCGGTTTCAAGGAAAATCTGACCATCGGTGATCGAGATGACGTTGGTGGGGATATAGGCTGACACATCACCCAGCAGGGTTTCGATGATGGGTAGGGCAGTCAATGAGCCGCCAGTTCCCGGGCGCTGCTTGACTTCGTAATCATCTGGATTGTCTAGTGTGTTTAGACCTTTTTCAATGATTTCTTCTTCAAGATTGCCAAAGTAAATTTTGCCGTCAACTCCTTGAGTAGCGGCCGTTACTTCTGTGCCTTTTTCAACGATAATCCATTCATCACGCAAACGCACGGCACGTTCTAGCAGGGTGCTGTGCAGCGAGAAAATGTCACCTGGATATGCTTCACGTCCCGGCGGACGGCGCAATATCAAGGACATCTGACGATAAGCCCAGGCATGTTTGGAGAGGTCATCATAGACCACAAGCGCATCGCGGCCTTCATCCATGAACTCCTCACCGATGGTGCAGCCTGTGTAAGGGGCGAAATATTGCAGCGGCGCAGGATCGGATGCACCAGCGACAACGACGGTGGTGTAATCCATAGCGCCGTACTTTTCGAGTGTGTCGACAACCTGGGCAACCTGACCCACCCGTTGGCCGATGGCTACATAGATGCAAAGCATGCCCAACCCTTTTTGATTGATGATGGTATCCAGACAGATGGCAGTTTTGCCGGTCTGCCGGTCACCAATGACGAGTTCACGCTGGCCACGGCCGATCGGGAACATTGCATCAATCGAGAGGATACCGGTTTGTACGGGAGTATCTACCCCTTTACGTTCGATGACACCAGGGGCAGTGCGTTGAATCGGCCGTACTTTAGTGGTTTTGATGGGGCCTTTGCCGTCGAGCGGTTGGCCTAATGGATCAACCACACGCCCGATGAGCGCGTCGCCGACGGGTACAGAAGCGATGCGCCCGGTGGCACGTACTTCATCACCTTCTTCGATTCCGGCATAGTCGCCCATGACGACGATACCGACGCTGTCCTTCTGCAAGTCAAGAACCAGACCTGCAGCGCCGTTGCTGAATTGAACCAGCTCGCTGGCTTTTACATCGGCAAGCCCATTGACGATGGCGACACCATCATAAACGGCTTCTACTGTGCCGACGCTTTGGGATGCTATTTTATGGTCAAAACCTTTAATTTGCTCAAGGAGCGAATCAGCGATATTTGAAAAATCTGGGGCAAGGGTTGCCATGCACCAACCTCCTAATAATGTGTTCTGTTCTCTTTATGGTTGTAAATATACAGATATCTGTATACAGGTGTAATCAGCATGCAGGAATACTGTATGCTGAAAAGTTTACGCTGTTAAATCGGCGACGGCTGCCGCATCCAGTTTGGCAACAACGGCCGTTACTAATTTTACCGCATTATCGTAATCGTTGCGATGAATAATTGCGCCATGGCTGTGAATGTGCCGCGCAGGTACACCAATGACGACGGTAGGCACGCCGGTGGCATGTAAATGAATGGCGGCACCATCAGTAGCACCCCCCGCGATGAGTGAAAATTGATGTGGGATGTCGAGGGAAACGGCCGTGTCAATCACCAAATCGCGTAACTTGATATTTGGAATCATACGCGCATCAAAAAGTAATACAGAAGGGCCGCCACCTAATTTGACGCTTGATTCATCCTCTTCAATGCCAGGCACATCACCTGCAATATCGGATTCTAAAATAATGGCCACATCAGGGTTGACCGCGTATACGCTGGTTGTTGCCCCGCGTATGCCGACCTCTTCCATGACAGTTTGCACACCAATCACCTGGTTGGAAGGAGGTGTTGCTTGGAAGTGACGCAGTGTATCGATTACGACTGCACACCCGATACGATTATCAAATGCCTTGGCGAGATACGTTTTTGGGTTGGCCAAAACAACGAATTCACTCTGTGGCACAATCGGATCGCCCATACGAACACCAGCGGTGGTGACTTCCTCTTTGCTGGTCGCACCAATATCGATATACATTTCTTTTTTAGTGACGACTTTGTTGCGTTCTTCGGACGAAAGCATATGGGGTGGTTTCGCACCTATGACACCAATAACATCACCCTTATGGGTTTTTATGATGACGCGATGTCCTAGCAAAACCTGGTCCCACCAGCCGCCTAAGGGTTGAAATTTGAGGAAGCCTTCTTTGGTGATGTTAGCGACCATGAAGCCGATTTCATCCATATGCCCGGCAAGCATGATTTTAGGGCCTTCACCTGCCTGCCGGCAAATAAGGCTGCCTAGTTTGTCTTGAGTTAGTGTGCCCAATGGGCGCATATATTCACGCAGCACTGCACGGATTTCGTTTTCGTACCCAGGGATGCCGTGCGCTTCAGTAAGTGTTTTTAGGAATTGTTCAGTTTGGTCCACGTTTGTGTTCCTGCCGGGAAATTCGCCAGTTTAGGCAAATCGCGGAAAGTATTTGATAATAGAATACACTGGACAACCGCGATTTCCTCAAGGAATTGGCAGACTTTGTCCAACTAGCTTTTTAAAAATGTACCGCCAATTACATAAGGAAGGAAATGTTACCTTACCAATAGGGTTTTGTCCACTACGCGCTAAGGTTATTTATTTTGCGTGCAGACTACTTGTGAAGCCTGTCACAACTCATAAAGAATTTTAGTACAAAGTAATCAAACATGCTAGTGAAGTTGACGTTGGACGTAGAAAGGTTGTATAAAAAGCAATGATAATTTAGGGATGATGAAGCTGCATGGCGTGAGCACAAAAATAGATAAGAGCATGGGAAGTTGGTGTTTTATGAGAAACAATGATGTGAATGCAATAGAGGGCCGTTTCGCGGAATTTTTATGGCGTTTATCACAACGGCCGTATCCACCCAAACCATGGCTGGATGATGGTAATTTGCCCTGGAATGAGCCTGCCTTTTCAGAAAGAATGCTGCGTGAACATTTGGATCAATCGCATGGCGCTGCGTCGCGAACAGCGGCTGAACGTGAAGCACAGCTTGCTTTTATGTGGGACAAACTGGATTTGGTGGACGGCAGGCGCGTATTAGACATGACCTGTGGTCCCGGCTTATATGCGGTTTGGTTAGCTGAACAGGGCTGTTTTGTGACAGGGGTCGATTTTAGCCCGGCTTCAATTGCTTATGCACGCGAATTAGCACAAGCAGCAAATGTCGCAGAACAAACTGTTTTTGTGGAGCAAGATGTACGCCAGATGGATTATGGGAGGGGTGATTTTGATATAGCGCTGTTTATCTATGGGCAGTTGTCGGTATTTAAGCGCGAGGAGGCATGGGCACTTTTGCAGAAAATCGCAAAAGCTTTGACGCCGGGTGGTAAATTGATTATAGAACTGTTGAATCAAGACAAGATTGATAAAAAGCCGGGTAATTGGTGGTTTACAGATGACAAAGGTTTGTGGGGCGAACGGCCGTTTCTACATTTAGGTGAACGCTTTTGGATAGAGGAGGAAAAGTTGTCAATCGATCGCTTTTATACGTTGGATTTGGAAACGGCCATCTCCTACGAAATCAACTTGTGCGACCAAAGTTATGCCGTTGACGAGATGGTATCCATGCTGCAGCAAGCTGGTTTTGTCCAGGTAGATGTCTATCCCGCCTGGGACGGCCTTCCTCTATATGACGCCAATGAATGGATTGTCTATATTGCGACTACAGCGATTAGGGAAAAGAATGCATGATTTTTCACTATACTGGAGTCTGGCAAATTCTAGACTTGTCAGGTTTCTATCATGAGTGGCATGTGAGCAAATTGA
>JAGRDI010000117.1 GCA_020432765.1 Anaerolineales bacterium
GAGTGGTGCCTTTGGCAGCTTAGCTTTGCTGGGTGGGGATACACTCGAGTTAGCCTGTGGTGATGGCTTTAATGCCAGAAATTTTTACAGCCTGCGATCTAAAAAAGTTGTTGCCTGTGACTTCGAACCCACGGCACTCGAGACCGCACGTAAAAATAACAGTGCACCTAATATAGAGTATATATTGGCAGACATACGCGAATCATTACCCGAGGGTTGTTATGATAATATTATTTGGGACGAAGCAATATCTTATTTTTCCCTTCCTGAAATAAATGAAATTCTTCAAAATATCAAGAAACGCCTTTCACCTGTGGGCATTTTTAGCGGGCATATAGTTGGCGAGCATTCTGATATCAATAATGCCCCTTATTACAAACATATTTTTAAAAATAAGGAAGAAGTATTAGAAATGCTGAAGCTTTACTTCGAAACATTCGTTGTCTTCGAAACGAAATTTCCCAGTCCCTATTACCCTAAAAACTTTTATTTCTGGGCATCTGATAATGCCATTCCTTTTGGGCCCCAGTGGAGTGATGCCATATTTTATCGACACAAAGAGTATCAAACATAGTTTTTGAACATGTATGCAATTAAACAGCTTTTACCAAAACAATTTCACCCTTGGTTTCGGAAAAAATGGAGACAGCTAAAACTGCGACCACGAGTGGGACACGTGAAATTCGGATCATTAAGACGGCTCCAACCAATCAGTTCCGTTTTCGGTCTCGACCGGGGTTCACCAATTGACAGTTACTATATCGAAACTTTCTTGCACAAAAATAGCAACGATATTTGCGGACATGTACTGGAAATCGGTGACCCCGGTTATACAAACAAATATGGTGGGAGTTGCGTGACGATATCAGATGTGCTGCATGTCCAGCCAGGCAATTCAAAGGCGACAATAATCGGCAACTTGGAAACTGGAGAAGGCATTACTGAAGATACTTTTGACTGTATTATTCTTACCGAGACCTTACACGTCATTTATGATTTCCGTGCAGCTATTGCTAATACTTATCTGGCCTTAAAGCCAGGTGGTGTCCTTCTGGTCACATTTCCTGGCATCAGCCAGATCAGTCGGTATGATATGGATCGATGGGGAGATTATTGGCGTTTTACCAGCCTATCAGCACAACGCTTGTTTGCAGAAGTCTTTCCCGCCGAAAACATCACAGTTGAGGCACATGGCAACGTGTTGGTTGCTATTAGTTTCTTACATGGTCTGGCTGTGCAGGAACTTAGCCAGGAAGAATTCGACTACTACGATCCCAATTATCAGCTTTCGATCACCATCAGGGCAGTTAAACCAAAGATACAATCATGAAAGCGCCTCAAATTAAGAAATTAAAACGAGCTGCCCGGCGGATCAAAGAAAAATTCTCCCCGCGCACTCTGATCCTTCTCTACCATCGCGTTACCGAACTGCCAACTGATCCGCAGCTGCTTACTGTAACGCCCGCACATTTCGCCGAACACCTTGAAGTTTTGCAAAAATATGGTCAAATATTATCTCTTCGCCAACTGACGCTGGCACTTCAGCAGGGCAAACTCCCCGACAAAACGGTAGTCGTTACATTTGATGACGGTTACGCTGATAATTTCTATCATGCAAAACCATTACTTGAACAATATGAAATACCGGCCACGATCTTTGTCGCTGCCGGTCAAATTGGACAAAAAAGCGAGTTCTGGTGGGATGAACTGGATCGACTGTTTTTACAGCCTGGCATGTTACCAGATCAGGGCCACCTAAACATTCGGGGAAATACGGTCAAGTGGGAGATGGGAGAAGCAGCACATTATGATGAACAGGCTTTTAAGACCTATAGACAATGGAATATCACGGATAATGTTGATCCGTCATCACGTCAAAAGCTTTACCGCTTGCTATTTTATGAAATCCGCAACCTACCTAATAATGAGCGGGATGAAGCGTTAGCCTCTCTCCAGAGGTGGGTTGGTGTAGACGCGGTAGGTCGCACCTCCCATCATACTCTCACAAAAGAGGAATTAATCTGCCTCGCAAACAGCGACTTCATCGAAATTGGGGCGCACACTGTTACCCATCCAATCTTGGCTGCCCTGCCTTTGGAAAAACAAGCAACCGAAATCCAACAAAGCAAAACTAGTTTAGAGTCTCTCCTGGGTTTTCCTGTAACCAGTTTTTCATATCCGTCTGGTGGTCGCTCTGATTATATGACTGCAACAGTAACGCTTACCAGAGAAGCCGGATTTAGCAGTTCCTGTTCCGCTTTTGCCGGATACGTTTATCCACATAGTGACATGTTTCAGTTACCTCGCTTTGTCGTGCGGGATTGGAACAAAGCTGAATTTTCTGACCGACTGGTAAGGTGGGTAAATGGGTAATCGGCCCTTAAACATCCTACAAATCAATACAAAGGATCAAGGGGGCGGTGCGGCCAAAGTGGCTTTCGAACTGCACCAAACTTACCAACTACGGGGCATTAACTCATGGTTGGCTGTGCGGGAAAAAACGATTGCTGATTCGCAAGTAATACAAATTCCCAACCTGGAATTTAAGCGTTTTTTTTCGCGCTCTTTGCTTCAACTTAAGAGTTCAGTGCAAGAGCGTTCTGTACCGGGTAAGTATTGGCTGGGTGAAGCTTTGAAAAACCTGGCCGAACCCCGTCGTAACCGGGAAGTGGCGCAAGGATTGGAAGATTATAACCATCCAGGCATATGGCATTTGCTTGATGTTCTTCCAGAGCAACCAGATATTATTCATTGTCATAATCTTCATGGTAACTATTTTGATTTGCGTGCGCTGCCCTGGCTAAGTCGAAAAGCACCGCTGATTTTGACCTTGCAGGATGCCTGGATTCTGAGTGGTCACTGCTCCCATTCATTTGACTGCGACCGCTGGCAAACGGGCTGCGGGAAATGCCCCGATTTGACAATTTACCCAAGCATCAAGCGTGATGCTACCGCAGAGAACTGGCAGCGAAAAAAAGAAATATTTGCTCAGAGCCAATTGTTTTTAGTGACGCCCTGTCAATGGTTAATGGATAAAGTAACAAAATCCATGCTGGTGCCTGGGATTAAATCAGCCAAGGTGATTCCGAATGGAATAGATTTATCACTCTATCATCCTGCCGATAAGGGCAAAGTGCGGGCAAAACTTGGAATTCCACATGATGCGTTGGTTTTGCTTTTTGCTGCGGATAAGGTTCAAACAAATATATTTAAAGATTACCAGACTGTCCGCAAAGCAGCGACCCTGCTTGCCAAACAACTGCCTAAGCGAAAGTTGATTTTCCTGGCATTAAGCGGCCCTCCATCAGTTGAGCTAATAGGACATGCAGAGTTGCATATCCTTCCCTTTCAGAAGCATGATGAAGATGTTGTGCGCTATTATCAGGCAGCGGATGTGTATGTTCATGGAGCAAGAGCTGATACTTTCCCTAATGTTGTTCTTGAAGCGTTAGCTTGTGGGACACCAGTCGTGGCAACGGCCGTTGGCGGCATCCCAGAGCAGATCAAAGGGCTGGAGTCTAGCGACCATAAAGGTGCTAGAGTCAATCTCTATGGAAGGGAAGAGGCTACTGGAATCCTCGTAAAGGCGGGTGATGCAGAAGAAATGGCCGCTGAAATTTCGCAGCTGCTCACAGATGATGCATTACGCAAACAACTTGGCACAAATGCAACAAAAGATGTTCGCGCACGATTTAATAAATTAACCCAAGCAGATTCTTATCTGCAATGGTATCAAGAAATAATTGGTTGTTGGGAAAAAGCCACTAAAGAGATTTAAAGCTATGAACAATTGTTACCCAAGCATACATGATCTTCCCCCTTCCCCTCGAGATAAAACTGGTTGGCCCTGGACAATTGAAAGTGCTCCATATTCTCCTTCGCAACCTGTGGAAAAAAACTGGCCAAGAGTGAGCATTGTAACTCCGTCTTACAATCAAGGGGATTTTATAGAAGAAACTATACGCTCTGTTTTATTGCAGGGTTACCCAAACCTGGAATACATTATCATCGACGGGGGCAGCACTGACAACAGCGTAGAGATCATTGAACGCTATAGCCAATGGCTCACCTATTGGATCAGCGAAGCAGATAATGGGCAAGCCAATGCGATAAATAAAGGGTTTAAATGCGCCAATGGTGAAATTCTAGGTTGGTTAAATTCCGATGATACATTTCTGCCACATACCCTTGCGAATGTAGCAGCCTACACAAAAGTGTACCCCGATGCTGTGATGTGGATAGGTGCCTGCAATCTCAGCGATACAGCCGGCAATGTATTAGAAGTGGTAGAACCTAGAAATATCACACCCCAAGGCATCGCCAATTGGTGGTATGAAGGTTTTTTCTATCAACCAGCAGCATTTTTCAGTGCAACTGCGTTTGAAAAAGTTGGCCCACTTGATGAATCTCTCTATTTTGCAATGGATCTTGACTTATGGCTCAAGATGATAAAGGCAGGTCACTTTGTGACGACAAATGAAATTTGGGCTGTGGCCAAACGACATGCAGAAGCTAAAACCGTTAAGGAAAATGAATGGCTGCACGCTGAAACAATTACCGTTGTATACAATGCAGGTTTTCGCAAAGCTGCAACAAATCGCTTAACCAGGTTAAATGAATACGCAGTTTACCAAGATAAATTTAGGACACGATTGCGTAAAGGGCTCCGACAAGTCCTTGTGCCTTTATAACTAGACTCGGCAATAACACTTCCCTGCGCAGGATCTACCTTCGAGCATGGAACAAGTGTACAAAGTTACAGAAACAATCAATCAGTGGTAAGCATAAACCGTCACCAAAAACAATGAAAGTTTTTATTATGCCGCATTGGGACAGTCCATACACAAAATTATTAGCCAATGCATTAAGTGACCTGGGTGTAAACCCAATATTGGCTCCGGTACATAAATTTCGCTTATTCTGGTACACAATCTGGTTAAATGGTTGGCCAGATGTCATCCATCTCCAATGGCAGCATCAATTTTTTGTTGGGTCAAGCTGGCTTTTTACAATTGTTTCAACCTTCATCTTCTTCGTACAATTGATTTCGTTACGTCTGCTGGGTATCCGCTTTATTTGGACGATCCATAATCTCATCAACCATGAAAGAGACAAAGCGGGTTGGGAATTAGCCGCCTGTCAGTTGTTGGCCAGATTAGTTAACCAATTAATCGCCCATTGTGACGTCGCAAAGCAGGAAGTCAGTCGGGAATATAAAATCCCCTTAGAAAAAATCACGGTTATTCCCCACGGCACGTTTGCACCGCTCTTCGCCGACATCCCTCCTCTTTCCAAAACTGCAGCCAGGCGTAAGTTGAATCTAGGCAGCGGACAGCCAATCTTTTTGTATTTTGGCCAAATCCGTGACTATAAGGGGGTAGATAATTTGATAGAGGCCTTTCGGCGGTTAGATGCCCCTCAAGCAAGATTGTTGATCGTGGGCAAAGTTGAAACGGAGCAACTACTAGCTGAAATCAGCGCAATGGCGGCCCAGGATGAGCGTGTGATAACACATTTTGAATTCGTTTCAGACGAGCTGCTGGCTGCTTATATTTGTGCCAGCGATTTTGTAACACTGCCTTATAAATGGTCACTCACCTCCGGCGCTGTATCACCAACGGCCGTTTACCGGCGATCTGTTATCGCACCTAGACTTGGTTGTTTAATAGAGTTACCCGAAGAAGGTGCCATTACCTACGCACCAGATAATAAAAATGGTTTGTACGATAGTTTGCAAAAAGCTTTATCTGCATGCTCTGAATCAATGGGAAACGCATTACACCAATATGATGCCCAATTCTGTTGGTCAAGCATAGCCAAACTAACGGTAGAACTTTATTCGATTTCAAAACCTGATTAATGTAAACCGCGCAAATTGTATAAGTAGAAAAAACGCGGCTTATCCAATGAATTAGCAGGTTTTTGAAGTATTTGTTTTCAAGTACTTCCTACTAACTGCAAAAACATAGGAAATTTGCATAAGTTTGAAGAGACGCAATCGGAATTGGAATATATTATGTTAAAACAGAGTTTTCCTCGAAAAGTAGAACAAAATGCGTTTAAGCCCGTTCGAGATAACTACTTGGTTTTTGGTGCCCCCTTGATTGGTGAAGCAGAAATTGCAGAGGTGGTCGATTCCCTGCGCAGTGGATGGCTTGGCACTGGACCTAAGGCAGCTAAATTTGAAGATATGGTTCGCCAATATGTTGGTGCTGGTTATGCTGTCGCCCTCAATTCTTGTACTGCAGGTCTCCATCTTTCTATGGTTGCTGCCGGACTGGGTAAAGGTGATGAAGTTATAACGACCCCAATGACATTTTGTGCAACTGTGAATGCAATTATCCATACCGGCGCAACACCAGTGCTGGTAGACATTGATCGCGAAACACAATTGATTGATCCCCAACTTATTGAAGATGCTATCACACCCAGAACGCGCGCAATCATACCGGTACATTTATGTGGACGGCCGTGTAACATGGTTGCTATTTCTGACATTGCCAGGCGCCATAATTTGATCGTGATCGAAGATGCTGCACATGCCATTGAAGCTGAGTATCAGGGATTGAAAATTGGAAACATCAGCCAACTTACTTGTTTTAGTTTTTATGCAACAAAGAATGTCGTTACCGGTGAGGGTGGGATGGTTTCAACCAATGACCCTGATATTGCTGACAAGATTAAGATATTGGCACTTCACGGCATGAGCCGCGACGCCTGGAAACGATTTTCTGATGACGGTTATAAACATTACCAGGTTGTTATGCCTGGATTCAAGTACAACATGATGGATCTGCAAGCAGCCATTGGCATTCATCAAATGCATAATATCGACGCTAACCTCAAACGCCGGAACGAAATTTGGGCAAGATACAATTTTGCCTTTGCAGATTTACCTGTTGGCTTGCCTGCTCCAGATGAACCGCATACTCGTCATTCTCGTCATCTGTATACCTTAATGATTGATCCGGCAAAATGCGGAATAAGCCGCGATGAATTTATGCTAAAAGCCCATCAAATGAACATTGGTACAGGCGTGCACTATATCGGCGTTCACCTACACCCATATTATGCTCAACAATTTGGCTATCAACCTATTGATTTCCCTAACGCAACCTGGGTTAGTCAAAGTACCGTTTCAATCCCTTTATCACCTAAACTGTCTGAAGATGATATTGAAGATATTATCTACACAGTAAATCATATATTAAGGACATGATTATGACTAAATCAATTTTACAACGCTCTCTCGACAAAATTTTTGTGCGTCAAAATAACCTGGCTGCTCATTAATCCGGTATTGAATATTGGCAAAGTAGAGCACAAAAATATGGTGAGCTTTCAGTTTATAACAAACAACATTCTA
This sequence comes from Anaerolineales bacterium, assembly GCA_020432765.1. Lineage (GTDB taxonomy): Bacteria > Chloroflexota > Anaerolineae > Promineifilales > Promineifilaceae > JAACFF01. Next base: position 7,367 of record JAGRDI010000117.1, read on the forward strand.
CACAACAAGAAATGGATGCCATTACGCAGAAACAAAAATCAATTTTATATCCACTTTTTCAAAAACAGCTTTCTGGAAACGAAAAACTAATCGTTGATTTCGGTTGTGGCACAGGACGATTTACCCCTGACCCGGCTCAGATGACAACAGGTATGGAATACATTCATTTCCGCTCGGAACAAGAATACAAAGACCTATTCAGTTTTGTCGACTTGAATTCAATCAATAAATATTATGACCTCGGCGAAAGATTTTCTATTTTTTTGGACGTAAACCCCAGTCTACGAATCTAATCGCGCCGAATCATTGACACTTCGCGTTGCCATTGTCGAATCATCCACATAACTTTCTGCTTGGGTTGTAATTGACAAAATAAATGAAAAATTTTCGACAAACCACTTTGATCGCTCTTATTTGGAATGGCATAAGTATTGCTGGGAGCTATGGGTTAAGGTTTATTTTCGGAATTTTCCTTGCCCGCTTGCTTTCCCCAGAAGAATTCGGCCTTCTGGGGATGGTTACTATTTTCACAGGTTTCGCCGAAATTTTTACTGACTTTGGGTTTGGATCGGCTTTAATTCAAAAAGACAAAATCCGGGGAGAACATTTCAGTTCAATTTTCTGGCTAAATATCGGTTTGGGGTTCCTTATTGCGCTTATTTTAATTGCACTTTCTCCTTTGATCGCCAATTTTTACAGCGAACCTTTGTTACGGCCGTTAACCATATTGGTATCCTTTAGTCTGTTTATTAGTACATTCAGCAACGTACAGCGGGCTAAACTGGTACGCTCCTTAAATTTTCGCAAAATCACAATCATAGATATTGGCGCCACAATTGTAGCCGGATCTATTGCCCTTTTGCTTGCATATTATGGGTATGGTGTTTGGAGTCTGGCAGTGCAATCAGTGATGCTCGCTGCTTTTACAGCCATCTTGCTATGGCATTTTAGCAGTTGGCGTCCTAGTTTCAAGATAGATAGGGCTGCCATTAGAGAGCTGCTTGGTTTTGGCTCAAGTGTTTTTGGAAGCCAAACGCTGGGTTATTGGGTACGGCATATTGATTACTTGCTCATTGGTCGTGTTCTGGGCACGGTGGCTTTAGGGATTTACAATCGCGCCTTTTTAGTTATGCTATTTCCGACAACCACCATTGCCAGGGTATTGAGACGGGTGCTGTTCGCTTCACTTTCTCAAATTCAAAATGATAAGCAGCGCGTAAAAAGAATTTTTCTAAAAACAACTCGTGTTGTCGCGCTGCTTACTTTTCCATTGATGTTAGGTTTGTTTGTGACCGTTGAACCTTTTGTGTTGACTGTTTTTGGAGAGCAGTGGTCAGAAATGATTCCGGTTTTGAGAATTCTTGCCCTGGCAGGCATGATTCAATCGATTGACAACCTGAACGTCAATTTATTTCAATCTCAGGGCAAAGCAAACTTGCAATTTAGGCTGGAAATTTTTCTAAATACAACCTTTATTTTAGCGATTGTTGTTGGCTTACGTTGGGGAATAGTTGGCGTTGCTGTGGGATATACAATCGCAACAGTAGTTACTACCGTTCCTTTTTTCTATTTTGCCGGCAAGTTGGTCCATATCTCACTTCTTGAGACGGTGCGAAATCTCGCCGGGATTTTTAGTTGTGCATTTGTTATGGCAACGGCCGTTTGGGTTCTTGGTCTTTATCTACCCACAACTTGGCCAAACTGGTTACATTTAATGGTTCTGGTTTGTTTTGGTGGTTTATCCTATGCTGTCCTTATTCATATTATGCGTCTTCAAGCTTACCAAGACATTTTGGAATTAGTGACTCACTATTTGCCGCCATTGCGTATCAAACTCCTCTCTAGAAAAGCAACAAGTTAGAAACAAATTCAAATGGTCGGTCACATCATCAATACCTTTCTGTTTCAAACAGGCAGTTGGATATATAGTCAGATTCAATTTCAACCGTGTTATCCTTCCATTATTTTATCGTTAGAGTTGGAGAATCAAGAACAGTTCCCTTATGATAAGATTTTTTCCTTACAAAACTTGAGTAAAAGGCGTCAGTATTGGGAGAGAATAATTCGCAAATCAGCTACCCACTATTACCCTTATTTTTACCATGTGAGCAGAGAGGAAGGCGTGCAACTTTTACATGCCCATTTTGGCACTGTGGGTTTAAACAATCTTTCATTGGCCAGAAGCTTAGGAGTCCCACTCATTACATCATTTTATGGCGCCGATATGTCTATGAAATTAGACAATGGCCTTGAGCTTTCCCAAAAATACAAAGAACTTTTCAAATCGGGGACTCTCTTTTTGGTTGAAGGACCGGCGGCCAAACAACAACTGCTCTTACTTGGCTGTCCACAAGAGAAGATCAAGGTATATAGGTTAGGCGTAGATGTGGGAAGTAACTGCAGACAAGCGCCTCAGAATCCAATAAGTGACAAAATCAGGGTGCTAATGGCTGCCACATTCACTGAGAAAAAAGGCATGTCTTATGGAATAGAAGCTTTTTGTCAGGCTGCCCAAGAAAATGATCGTTTACATTTAACTGTTGTTGGTGATGCTCGATCCACAAAACCGGAAGAATTCAAAATAAAAGAGAATCTACATCAAATTGTGCATCGCTATCAGATGTCAGAGCGTGTTAACTTCTTGGGATTTATAAAGCTTAAACAACTAGATGAATTGGCTCACCAACACAATATTTTCTTACATCCCAGTGTAACAGCCAAAAACGGCGATAATGAAGGTGGTTCACCGGTTGTTATCACGGAAATGCAGGCGGCAGGGCTGCCTGTAATTGCTTCGCGTCATTGTGATATTCCACAAGCAGTCATCGATCAAGAAACCGGTTTCCTGGCTGAGGAACGTGATGTTACACAATTGAAATCCAGCTTACTTCAATTGGCAGATGATCCGCAGCTTCGTTTAAGGATGGGTAGACAAGCCATTGCTCATATACGAGATCAATTCGATGCCCGGAAACAAGGTATCTTGCTGGGGAAAATATACCAGGAAATAATCGGTTAAAAATATGCCACCCTTCTTCACAGTCATTATTCCTACACATAACCGTGTCAACATGCTTGGTGAAGCCATTCAAAGTGTACTTAACCAATCTGATTCCGATTTTGAACTAATTGTTGTAGACGATCACTCAAATGACAACACAGCGCAGTATGTAAAAAAAATTAATGACACCCGGATAAAGTATATTCTCAATGACCGCAAAAACGGTGGTGGTGGGGCACGCAATGCTGGCATATTCCGCGCAAGAGGTGAATGGGTTGCTTTTTTAGATGATGATGATTTATGGATGCCAGAAAAATTAGCGGTTTTTCGTAAAGAGATTCTGCGTGACAATCAGCACATCGGATTATTTTATACCAGTTTTTTCATTTGTGATTCGGAAACACTCCAGATCAAATCAACAATCAAACCAAATAAGGCCGGTTGGATCTCACAAGATTTGCTCTATAAAAATTATATTGCCTCATTTAGTTGTGTTGTTATACGCACAGATTTACTGCATAAAGCCGAAGGATTAGACGAACGATTCCTTTCCCTGCAAGATTTAGACTTATTTGTGCGGATTGCCGAAAGAACACAAGTTGGTTTTATTGAAGAACCACTGGTCTATATCCGTAAAGGTCACCCGAATCGTATATCCACTAGTATGCAAAAAAAGCTTGACGGCACACTGCTGTTTCGCGCCAAACACGCGGCTGCCATTGCACAAAGCAGAAAATTACGGCATCGCATTGACTCCCAAATATTCGTGGCCGCGCTGCATACCAAAGCGTGGAAAACGGCACGACAAACATTCCCGTGGACATTGGCCGGACTGGGAATTGATTTAAAAAATATGGGGTGGGTTGCCACCGATTCAGCCTGGGCTGGTTATCGTCATGCTAGAAGCTTGTCGGAGAACTTGTTAGGTAGTACGCGGAATTTCGCAGATTGAACGGATACTTCGGCGATGCTCAGTATATGTTTTTGGGGATAATTCATAAAAATCTGCATTTGTCCGCGTACCATTTAGGATTTCTCCAACAGTCTGCTAAACAAACTTATCGGAATATCACAAGATAACTGCAATGTGTCAAACCAAATTCCCAACGCTTGGCCTGGCGTTAATACCCATTTTGATAATTATCCTGCTTGTCAGCCCCAAAATACGCTCTCTTTATCAGATCAATACAGCCTACATCAAAATCACGAAAATCCCACCATCCTCTACCAACCAAAACACAAAAACAAACGTGTGCTTACCCTCAACCAACCTACGCCGTCAAAGCCAATGTTTATTATTAAAACAAGATTTTGATTCATTGCAAAATATAATCGATTTGATGCCAGCCGACAGTCCGATCCAACAAATGGTAGTCGTGCAATTAGGAAACGTATATCGAAATACCGGCCACGAGCAGGAAGCCATTGCCATGTTTCAAGATCACAATGCATTTATACATTTAACCCGCTGGGGAGTTGAAGCCTATGAAGCAGAAGAGTTTGATAGTGCCTTGATATTGTTAACGGCCGTTAAAAACAGCACTGATAAATCACAAATTTCCGACTCAACAGAACAAGAAGCCGTTTTTGATGCCCTTAGCACTCTAGCCAACATATACAAAGCAGAAAAAAATCACGCCGCTGAAATCGCTGTGTACAAAACCCAATTAAGCGTTTATCCTGACCTAGCACCGTTATATCAAAGTTATATCTATCGTCATATTGGCGAAGCATATCGCTCCCTTGAACAATATGACGTCGCACAAACCTGGCTAGAGGAAGCTCAACAATTAGCCCCAAATGATTCCAGACCAACCTATGAACTGGGTCGTGTAACGGCCGATCAAGAAAATTGGCAAGCAGCCATCCAACTTTTCCAACAAGCTGCTAACCAAAAACCATCGATATCTGAGCCTTACTATGATATGGGAATTGTTTATGAAAAAATGTCGGAACCCGAAGCAGCACGTCAAGCGTACGAAAATGCAATTGCCTTATCAGGCGACAAAATTTATTACCGTCAGGCATTAGGCGAACTGTGCGAACAGTTGAATTGCCTCGATGTTGCCGTTTCTCAATACTGTCAAATTCTTCAACTTGAACCAGATAATCAAGACGCGCAAAATCATTTAAGCACATTACAAGAATCGAATTCAACCAACAATCAAATCGATTTTTCTTGCAGCCTAATTAACAAATGAATCTGTCCTACCTCCCCAGCAGCGGGAACTCGCGAATACTTATTGCTATACTAATAATATGCCTGCCAATAGCGACCGGTATTGCGTTCGCCTTCGGTGGCATACTAACACTGGCAGCGTTTGTCGGCATCATTTACACCATCTTAGTATTTACAAACCCAAGAATTGGCCTCTATTCTATGGTTTTTCTACTGCCCTTTGACTCTTACTTCTTGATTAGCGACTCAATTTCACTCACACGGCTAGTTGGAATTCTCGCATTTACCGCCTGGATAATACGCAAAGATTCCATATCTGATATTGCAATCATTCTCAAACAAAAATTAGCTATCGGTTTAACGCTGTTAGCCGGATTATCAATAGCCTCTCTATTATGGGCTGACTACCAAGAACAAGTCATTATTGATTTGCTATCCCTTGCACAACTGCTCGTACTCTTTTTCTTCGTAGCCAGTCTGGTCAATTCCTGGCAAAGATTACGAACTGTACTCTTGATATTTCTAGCTGCAGTTCTTTTCAGTGTTCCCATCGCTCTCTACCAATTTTATGTTGTTGACCGTTATCGTGGAGGAGATGGTTTATCTGGCACCGTAAATGAATTTGCAATCCAGATAATCATTGCCATCCCTATTTTGCTTTATTATTTCCAATCAAAAAAAACCAATGTTCTAGGAAAAATAATGCTCATTTTGGCGATGATATTTTTATTTTTAGGGCTCGCTATTTCACAATCCAGAACAAGCATACTTCTTCTGCCTTTGGTACTTATATTACAAGTTAGATTAGTCGGTTGGAGTCCTAGCAAGCGGTTTTTATTCTTTGCTGCGATTTTCCTCAGTCTGGGTGTTGCACTTTATTATAGTCCCCGCACATCCATAGTCCAACGATTTGTGAAGGATTTTGACACAAGTGGAAGTGCATTTTCATTTGTTTCCACTCGTGGCTACTTATGGTGGATAGCCGTATCAGAATTCGCAAAAAATCCATTGCTGGGAATTGGGTTTGATAATTTCCGCTATCATTTTCTTTATTCTTACCAATTTGTCTATCCGGGGGCAACCCAGGTATGGACGACTGCTATGCCAGTTCATAACACTTTTTTGTCTATTTTGGTGCAGTTAGGGGTTTTAGGGGGCATGATTACAATATATATCTTGTGGCAACTCTTTGCAATGCTGCACATTATCAAGAAACGTGTGGCCAACAACTTTCAGCGCTCCTTACTTGTGGGAACATTATTCAACTGCCTAATCGCCTTTCTTTTGTATAGTTTGTTAGCCACAAGCTTATTTGACAAAATTCTCTGGATCATGATCGGTTTGGTACAAGCTGCCTACTTCCTCACATTGAGATCGGCTCGATCCATCCCGAATACCACCCAAATCTAAGTAAGCGTTCGACAATAACTTCAATGATAAAAGAACGCTTACCACTAGCCAGCCGTTCTCCAAAACGCTAAGTTGAAAACGGCTGGCGACTAAGCATAAAAAAACCGCTTATGAACAATCTACTTAGGTCAAACAGGAAACCAGATTTCGCAATTTATTTGCCCTCCTTAAATGGAGGCGGTGCGCAACGTGCCATGCTCAATCTAGCTCATGGGCTTTGTGTATGTGGGTGTGCTGTTGATCTTGTATTAGCTGAAGCCAAAGGCCCGTATCTGGCTGAAGTTGGGGATTCAGTACGGCTTATTGATTTAAAAGCCTCCCGAGTGTTAACCAGTATGCCAGCTTTAGCACAATACTTGCGGCACGAAAAACCAACCGTGTTGATTTCAGTGTTAGGGTACGCTTCCCTAGTTGCCCTTTGGGCACGGCGTTTTGTCGGTAGTTCAGTACAAATTGTCATTAATGAACAAAACACAATGTCAATTGATTCTTCCGAATCAGAAATACGGCGCGAAAGATTAGTCCCGCACTTAGCTAAACGATTTTATCCCTGGGCAGATCATATTACCGGAAATTCTAACGGGGTGGCAGATGATTTGAGCCTCGTAATAGGGCTTCCACGAGAACAGATTAAGGTGATTTATAACCCAGTTGTAACACCTGAACTACAAAAGAAAGCACAGGGGTCTTTGAACCATCCATGGTTTGAAAACAATCAAATACCGGTCATTTTGGCAGTCGGCCGTTTAACACAACAGAAGGATTTCCCCACACTCATTCGATCTTTTGCCCAAGTACGTCAAAGACAACCAGCACGGCTTTTAATTTTGGGTGAAGGGGAAGACCGTTTAGCGTTAGAGGCTTTGGTGAATGAGTTTAATTTAAAAGATGATGTTGATTTACCCGGATTCGTAGAAAACCCCTATGCTTACATGCGCCAGGCATCACTATTTGTACTCTCATCACAATGGGAAGGTCTACCAACAGTTCTCATCGAAGCGCTTTATTGTGGTACACCCGTTATTGCCACAGATTGCCCCAGTGGGCCGCGGGAAATTCTGGCTGATGGGCAATATGGGGCATTAGTTCCAATTGGTGATGTAGCGGCTTTAACCAAGTGCATTGAGGCGGGGCTAGCAGGTGATACACCATCGCCAACAAAGGAAAGCTGGTATCCGTATTCTCAAGATATTGTTGCAAACCAGTACCTCAACTTGTTACCACATGAACACCTGTTACCAGCCTAAGCAGCAAACGTATACTCACTTTAATTAGGCAATCATTTTATCATCTCCCGAACACCATAAGGTATAAAATCGAATGCGTATCTTGCATGTCATAAGC
>JAGRDI010000118.1 GCA_020432765.1 Anaerolineales bacterium
GGTCAAGATCAAACAATTATTGAAAGTAGATTATTGCATGTTTTTGAGAAGTTGGATTTGGAAATCAAAGACAAAAGCCAGGCAGTTCTACAGTTCTTTCTAAAATATGCTGCCCCTCAAGGCCAAAGAAACACGCTTCAACTTGATATTTTGCCCACCCAAACCGCTTCAAATGAATACACGCAATTTTATCTGATGGATGTGGATCGTTACGCAATTTGCCAAACCCGGGCCACCATCTTTGCCAATAAGTTAGTGGCTCCGCTCGATCGTTTTGAGCGCAATGGCACTATTGCCGGACGTGATATTTATGACATCCACCACTTTTTCCTGCAGGAGTATGAATTCAATCGAAAAGTAATTGAAGAACGACGAGGAAAGAGTGTTGAGGATCATTTGCAGGAATTAATACTGTTTATTGAAAGGCGGATCACCCAAACGGTGATCAATCAGGATTTGAACACACTGGTAGAACCGAAAAAATTTCAGCAAATCCGAAAGACGCTCAAGGTTGAAGTAATCATGCTCATTAAAGCAGCTCTACTCAATGCTGAATAGTGGTTGATCATTTCCTTACAAACAAGGAGGCTCATTTCAAGTAATGAACCTCCTTGCTAACTTTGCTCTATTCTCCAGGCACAACGTCGAAACTAAATTTGCCAATCTCGCCAGTACGTACCGTATAGCTTTGGTCACACGCTTCTAACAACAATTTGTAATAATGGTTTTGCCCATCTGTGCCCGAACCAGTGTCTAAGAAACTGGAACTACCATCGTCGATGGTTTGTAACCAGTTATTGGCCTGCAACAGGAAGTAAGGTGTTGTTTCGCCATGCACGGCATAGCTGCATAGCTGCGCGTTGCCGGGCCAGGAAATCTCAACATCATCATTGTCAACATTGATATACAGGGTGTCGTTTGCAAATGTTTGTTCGGTGAAGACAATTTCACTGATGACTGGTTGGAACGCTTCGGTGATGTTGACAACGGCCGTTCCGTCTGCATAGGTGTCTGGCGGAATGGTCACGTAAATCGTTTGTGGCGCGTTACTTAGCAAAATGTCATCAAGGACGGTTATGCCATCAATGAGAATGTCTTCGATACGGCCGTAGCCATCTTCTTCATACAAGGTCACTCCAAGTTGGTAAGGTTTGCCCGGTTCTAAATCTGCCTGATACTGCACTGGCGCTAATTCAGCATAGCGCACGGTTTGATGAGCGAGTGGACCCCAACTGCTATCAGGAATACTGCCCGGTAGCCAACCACAGTCATCAGGACTATTAACATAAGGAATTTCCCCGGCAGCTCCGCTATCACGATAGCAATAACGCACATCAGTTAATGTTATTTCACTGACGACAGGGCCACCAAGACCACCGCCCACCTTTTCGATACTGACAACAATACTATTGTCGGTGTAGAGACTGGGATCTAATAGCAGTGACAAATGATTGACTTCACCATTGGCAACCACAGGATTGGCGAATTCGACACCATCCACCAAAACACGTAAATCACGGCTGCCACCACAGAGATAGAAAGTCATATCCAGGTGGTAGAAACGCTTAGGAAGCAGGTAGTCAAATTGGTATTGGAGCGCATTACTACTTAATTCCTGCCGGTAAGTTGCATGAGGTTCAGCTCCGCATGAATTGACAACCGTTCCTGAAGTTAAGAATCCATATCCAGTTTCTGAGGCATATGCCTGGTCACCACTTCCCCCTACATCAATATAAACTGGCACTCCCCAGCCAACATAAGAATTATGGGTAAAGATATTGTTGCTTTCATCAAATTCACTGACATCGTCTGCGCTATCGGCTTGTGCATAAAGCGTTATCGATCCAAGTGTCGCTGGTGTCCATGTGATGGTAACATCAACGGCAGTGGCTGCGCCTACGGCGATAGATTGACTGCCAATAAGGTCACCACCGTTGTTTGGGTCTCCAGCATAAAGATTAATATTTTGCAGCCCAGCAGGTGAATTGCCATTGTTGGTAACTGTAAGAACGATATTTTGTGAAACATCTAAGCGTGGCGGGCTTTCATAGTCAATGTTCGTCACTTGTAAATCTGGGCGTGAAAGGACATTTACGCTTATCATTGCGCTGTTATTATTTTCATCAAGCTCTGGAAGTTGCTCAGCAATATCAATAACAGCATAGATTTCGAGTGTGCCACTATAACCTTCTGTGTTCCAGATGACACTAGCTTGCTCGATATTTTCAGTTGTTATGGTGGGTATAAAGTCACTACCTACATAAATGCCATTATCTTCGGGGTCTCCGGCAAAGAAGCTAACTATCACATTCTCTGCCGTGGAATGGCCTTCATTGTGTATTGAAGTAGTTACTGTAATGAGATCTGTTTCAGTGGGGGTATTGTCACTCACAGACAAATCGTTAATGCTTATGGATGGATCACTATTTGCGCCAGAAGTAAGCGTAATGTTAGTTAGGAATACAACTCCTGTAGTATCTACAGTTATGCTAATGGGAACAGTTACTTCTTCTCCCCATGTTTCAGGTGTGTTATCTAAATACGTGTTAAGCCCAACCGCTAAATTTGGCGAAGTTAGCAGCACAGGTTGTTCGGTTCCATTATTAACCCACTCACTACTCCCATCGGCCCCAACATCGAGGTTAAAATTGAAATTTGAGTTTTCTAAATCTTGAAAAAGGGCATCCAAAGAAAATGATTCGTATTGTTGCTTAGGTATAGTGATAGTGAAGATTTGAGTGCCACTTGCAGTAAAGATTTGTTTTTGCCCATACTGAATGTGATAACGAGCATAACCATCAATATCCTCTGGCAGGATAAGTTCTGTATTAGGGTTTCCGGGCAGTTGATAAATAATATTACATTGGATCTGTTCTTCGTATGCAGGTGGATTGGTTGATCCTGAAATCTCGTCACAATATTGAACATGTATACGGCCCTCACCACCAGCACCACCGACACCGCCATTTAGCCCGGCTTGTCCACCAGCACCACCTAAAGAGGTAACTAATTCATTCCCGAGAGAGACTTTAGAACCAATTATCAATATAGATCCACCTGAGCCACCACCTCCTCCCCCGGTATTTCCACCTGAAAATCCATTGGTGCCATTATTCCCATTGGAGGTAATATGATTGTTAGTATTAAATTCATTGGCAGCGATAATTATAATTCCACCACCGTTACCTCCATAACCCCCAGTATTCGCGACCATATTATCAGCACCTCCCCCGCCGCCACCGGAACCAAAATGAATTGCATCTGTTAAATCTTCTGATCCGTAAGTATTTCCCCCTTGACCAGGTAAGGAAATAGATGAACTGCCTGCTTCTTGCCCAGATTGACCTACAGTTCCATACCCTCCTCCTCCTCCTCCGGCACCAACATCGCGGCTATCATCATCACCTTGTGCTCCACCACCCCCTCCATGGTTTGCATTAATACTTTGAATACCCTCTAATGAAATTGATTGTCCTTGCCATCCATGAGATTTTATGAAATTGCCGTAGTGACCTCTATCACCTCTTGGATGACCATTCCAATCCACATTGATATCATCATCAATTTGTACGATACCATTTGCCCGAAATACAAGGATGCCACCTTCATGAGTGGTACTATTCCAAGCAAGCGTATCTAAGACGCCCCCAGCATTTACAGTAACATTTTGATAATTCGGCACTCGAATAACCTGTGCCTTTTGTGTTGAAAAAACTCTGACTGAAGTTGTGGTATTATCCCCAATTAAATTATCACTGAGATTGGGATCATCTTGGGTAAAGGTTTCATATGTACCACCATAGTCACGGTTCTGGTATAGAATTACTGTTGTTCCTGAAGAGACTTGTATGGATGAAATAGTATCATTATCAATAGGGTTATTAAATACATTATTATCATTATGTGTGATGACTTCAAATATTCCTGTAAAGTTTGGCTCTCTGTATACTGTTGCAATAGGCAGCCTGCTTTCATATGAGTGTTGCAATGGTTTGTTCAGTATGAGATTGTTATCATTAATGCTTACGATCTTTTTAAATTCATAATTTCCAGCACCTGAACCATGTGCCTGAATGACTAAAATCTCATCACCGGCATTGAAATTTGTTACGTCTATGACTGGAATAATATTTTGTCCTGAATCTGCAATTCCATCTAAAGGTGTGCGGATAGAATTTATGTTAAATGTTTCACCAGAGTTTACAATTAGATCTCCAGCAGAACCGTCTCCAAAATCTACAGATGTTCCGGCTTCCCCTGTGAAGTCGATTCCATACTCTCCAACTCCCAAAAGATTACCACTTTGCTCTTCGTAGACATACAAAGGGTGAATATTAGGAGGCTCGTCTGGAATGTTGTGACTAAACGTCACGATATCGTTTAGGTTGAAGGTGCCAGTGATGAAAACTGTTTGATCCCATGGCAAATAATCACTAACATCATTTGCTAATACATTACCTGACAAAGGTAGAATCGTTCCCGTCAAATTGATGATTGTTTGTGGTGAAACTACATCACTGCTTTTAATAATTATTTGACCTGAATATGGGCCAGCAGGGAGTTCGGCCGTATCCAGAACAACTTTTATCTTTTGACTTGTAGCTGGGAAAACTCTATTAGTATTGTTGGGTGTGACAGACAACCCTTCCCCATTTACCGTGGCAATATCCCAAAGTTTCGCAAACCCGATATTGGCTAAAGTTATTTCTTTTTCAACAATTTCACCTTGCACCAAAGAGCCAAAATCCCATTCGGTTTCCGAAATCGCGGATTTGGCGGTGGGGTCTTTCTGGAATGTGGACAACGGCCGTGCCGCGCTGTCGATGATATTATTCTGCGCATCTGTCCAAAATGCGATCAAGATATTGTCAGCTTCAATATCGTATGTTTCCGAAAAGGTGTCTGTTGACCATTGCACTGGAATGACCGTTGGCCCCGGCTGCAAGGTCATGGTTTGGGTGATTTCTTCAACCAGATTGCCATCTGCTACAAAGTTCAGATATAGATTTGCATCCACAATCGGCTCAGGATGCGGGCTGTTGATGATGAAGTTCGTGTCGTTTGTATTCATGGGATCAACTTCTGCGGTTGTGACTATGGACACATTCACATCGGGCAGCATTTGGCCACTATGAACGATCAAATCATCAGCTAAACTGTCCAACTCGACGGGCGTGACAAAACGATGGCTGCCCTGCGGGTCACTGTAGCTGACCACAATCACGGGGGGTGTGAACGGTTCGCTCTCCACAGTGTAGGTAAATGTGTCGCGCGGCGTCAAGGCGGCCACCGTGAAACTTGCACCATTGCTGATCGTACCGGTGTCAAAGCCAAGCTGGAGGCCATCGGCGACCTCAAGCGGCAAGGGGGCGTGGTAACTGCTGCCCAAATCGAGGGAGCCACTGCCGCCATCGTCATCAGACCAACTCAACGCAGTACTGCCCTGTCCGACTGTGCCCCCTGTGTCCACAGAAAAGGTGAACAGCTTATCTATGTCGCCACTGTAATTACCACCGGCATAAGGTTTGGCTGTGCTGTTTGTCCAGCTGTCAAGCTCAGGAGGCAGGACGAGGCTACCGACGGCGACTTGTTGATTGGGACGGACACGGCCGTTGCCCCCCACCGTGTTATTGCCAATCGTTACCGTATCATCCGGCGCATACATCACCGCATCAATGCCATACGCATCAAAGCTGCCGCTGTTGGCCAGTTTGAGCAGCACAGTAACTTCATCGCCTATACGCGAAGCCACATAACCAGCCAAAATTTCCGGCTTGGGATGGGAGGCGGGATCATCTTTGTCAGTACCATAACGCAGCTCAACCCGATCTTGATAGCCGTCCCGGTCAGAATCACGATTGAAGCGGAAAAGCAGGGCAGAACCGGCCAATGCTTCGAGTTCATGCAAAGGCGTGCTGCCAGCATCCGTTTGCGTCAGATAAATATTCCACCAGGCGATTTCAGACAAAAAATACCTAATGTGCAACTTTAGGCG
>JAGRDI010000119.1:0-3018 GCA_020432765.1 Anaerolineales bacterium
ACACCGAATATGGGATCGGTTACCGTTTCGGCCGTTGACTTTGATACAAATATGCTCGAATAAACCACTGCCTGATGATCTGCTTGTACAATATTAAGTAATCATCTAAAAATAACTTCCCGTTTTGGCTTGTAGTAACCGCTTTAGCGGTCTGGACGGCTAAAGCCGCCACTACGAACTTATTTATGGACAGTTACTAAGAGAAAATTTATCCGGCTTTTGGTCCCGTCGCATTGATGAAACAAATCGGCTTGTTTATACGGCCGATGATCATTATCTAACTACCCTGTCCTGCCGCTACCATTATTAGACATCATCAACTATAGGCTCATGTAAATAATAGAACGCAGATTGAACAGATTATCACTTCTTATTCATTCGCTGATAACAATCCCTCAATCGTTTGTTGGAATGTTGCAAACGGTTGCGCACCCACCAGCGGCTGACCATTGATGAAAAACGAAGGCGTGCCGCGTATTCCTAATTGAACACCTTCATTTACCTCTGCATTAACCGCATCGTAGTAACGGCCTTCGTCTAAACAGGCATCAAATTCTGCTTGTGGCAAACCAACTGCGGGAGCCAAATCTTTGAGCGTCTGCTCATGCTGTGGCAGTGGTTGGCCAGCCCACGTTTGTTGGTTGGTAAAAAGCAAATCATGCATCATCCAATAGGCATCATCACCACCTAACTCGCGTGCACAACGGGCTGCCTCATGAGCTTTTTGTGCTTGCGGATGGATGCTGTGAATGGGAAAATCCTTAAATACATAGCGCACCTGCCCGCTGTCAATATATTGCTGTATGAGCGGCAGCGTTTGTTGGAAATAGCGCAAACAGAATGGACATTGGTAATCGGAATATTCAACGATGATGATGGGTGCATCGGGTGCACCTTTGGATGGCTCATCATTCAAAGGCACATTCACTGGTTGAGCGGCTTGGGCTGTGGCTTGGGCTTTGCCATCAGTGGGGCCAGTTTGTTCAAACGCTTCTTTAAGGCCGCCATCTTTGGCCAAGTCAATTACATATTCAAACAATTCATAAGGCTGTGCGCCGGTGACTGGATAGCCGTTAACAAAAAATGCAGGTGTACCGTTAACACCTAAGGTACGCCCTTCGGCAATGCCAGCTTGAACCAATTCAGCATTGGCATTACTTGCCAAACATGCAGCCACATCGGGCAGTCCGGCAGCAGAAAATTCGGCCAAAATCGCAGCGTCGAGCGCTTCCAGAGAATCAAGCTGGAAGGTTGTGGCATTTTCAAAAAATAAATCGTGTGCCTGCCAATACATCTCTGCATCGCCCATTTGGCCGACACACAGCGCGGCTTCATGTAGGCGATAGGCTAACGGATGCAAGTTTGCGATAGGGAAATCTTTGAAAACATAATACACGTCGCCGCTCTCAATATAATTAGCTTTGATTTGTGGCATGGTTTCTAAAACGTGCCGTTGGCAGAAAGGACAATTATAGTCTGAATATTCAATGATCGTCACCGGCGCATTGGGATCTCCAAGCGCAGATAATTCGCGAACAGGAATGATGGCCGGGGTTGGCGCTGGAGCCGGCACATCTGCGGCAGGTGGTGCAGCGGCGACAATTTCGCCTTTTTCGGCCTGGTCAATAAGAGTCTGAAAATCGCTGTACGGACGTGCGCCCACAAAGGAATTGCCATTAATAAAGAAGGAGGGTGTGCCGCTGACACCAAGTGATTGACCTTCGCTGATGTATCCCTGCACTTCGGCGGCGTAACGGCCGTTTACCAAACAATCCTGAATTTCAGCCACCGGTAAACTTAACTGTTCAATTTGAGAGAGAACGGCCGTGTCCATCTCTGCAACGCTGTTCACCTGGAAAGCCTCTACTTTATCAAAAAACAAATCGTGAACTTGCCAATATGCCTCTGTACCGCTCACATTGCCGACACAAAGTGCAGCTTCATGCAAACGATAAGCCAAGGGGTGCAAGGAAGCAATCGGGAAATCTTTGAACACATAATAAACCCGGCCCGTATCAATGTAATTGGCTTTCAATAAGGGCATGGTCTCCACGGTATAACGGCGACAAAAGGGACATTGAAAATCGGAATATTCAACCATGACGACAGGCGCATTGGGATCGCCTAGTGCTGTAAGTGTTCGCGGCCCGGTACCCACCGGCAGTGTTCCGATCAGATCGCTTTCACCGGCCGTAACAACTTGAGGGGCATTTTCTTGGACGGGTCCTTCAATAACCGCTGCGGGTGTTGCCGTGGCCTGCAAAGCTGTGGGGAGGGAAGGCCCACAGGCAGTCAGGATCAATATTATTAATAGTAGAACGGAAAGGTTTATTTGTTTAGGCATAGGTGCTCCTGTTTTATCGTAAAACGTCGTTTAATGCGCTGCGTAAGGCAACGGCCGTTTCTACACCAAAGTAACGCTGTGTAACCTGCCCCTCGCTATCCAAAATAACAGCCGAGGGATGGCCGCGCACGCCATAGGTCAGTTGCAAACGTTCATTGGCGAGGACATTGGCATCTAACTGCACAACTGTCGCTCGACCTTCAAATTCTTCTGCCAGCCCATTCACGATGGGTGCAAATTCTTGTCAAGGCAGTCAGTTATCGGTGTAAAAGACAACCAGAGCCGGACCCTGTATTTTATCGGCTGCCGGGGTTGTGTTACCCGCGCAAGCAGTCGCGATTATGAGCAGGAGAACGGCCGTAAACAGCTTAAAAATCAATCTCATAATCAACCTTCATCCACATCCAAAAACCTTCCCTATCAAGTTCCCACATCCACTTCCAAAACCCGCTCAAAACAATCATTCAGCGACTCGCCTGGGCCACACGAATATCTTCCGGCCACTTACTCTGAATATAAGCCAGTACAGCCGCAACTTCTTCACTGCTCAGAATATCTTCGTAAGCCGGCATAGGGCTGATGCCCACATTCGCTCCTGCGAGACGCGCACCTCCTTTGTTGGTCGCTTCAATCAAATATTCATTGCTGTGATGCCAGGTATGGCCGGTTTCATC
>JAGRDI010000119.1:3046-12401 GCA_020432765.1 Anaerolineales bacterium
AGACTCGCGCCAATTTTCTTCCCCTTCCAGATTTTCACCATGACAGCTTGCACAATTTGTCGCATACACTTGCTGTCCCAACGCCACAGATGCTGTATCAGATGGATCAATTTCATAAGATGCAACTGAAGATGGAACCGAAGACAAAGAAACAACTGCGGCAATTAAGATCAACAGGACACCCAACATACCGATCCCCCACATCAGGCGTTGGCGTTTCTTTTTGTTCTCCAAAGCTTTTTTGCGTGCTTGTTTACTAACCCTTTTGCTCACTTTTTACCTCTATTGTATTGGTGTGCCCACACCATCACTGCATGTGGCACCCTTTTCTGGTGTGGTTGGTCCTTGCTGGTAACGATTAATAAATTCTGTCAGGCGCGTATCATCTACCGAATCTAATCGCAATTGAACCTCCCAGGCGGTCAGCACAACCGGACTTGCCAGGTCTAGATAAGGGCTTAAAAGCAAATATTCTTCATCACGCGCCAAATCTTGTAATGTAGCGACATCTTGCTTGGGCAAATCCGGTTGGTAAGCAATCCAAACCGCGCCATGTTCTAAAGAATGCAGCGCATGTTCCGTGTCGATTGGTTCAGCATAGATGCCACAGTTCTGCCAAACATCATTGTGAACACCGCCAACAGGAGGCAAACTGCCTGCATAGGTTATCGTATTGTCATGGCCACGCTCCTGGCCAAAACTTCTTACCAGGTCTGTAATTGGCGTTGGACCTCGCATATTCAGAAAAAAGAGATAGGCCAATCCAATGATGCCAACTGCAACTGCACCCCAAATCAAAATGGGCCTGGCCTTAGTAGCGGTTTTGTCGTCTTGTGTTTTTGTTTTTTTGCGCTTTAATTTCACTGTCACTTATCCATTCTATTCAGTTTTCCAGTTTTTGTTCGCGTAGAGTAGCTTCCTGTTGCAAAATGCGAATATCATCTGGCCAAGTGCTTTTGATAAAGGTGAGTACGGCCGTTGCCTCTTCAGATGTCAATGTTTCCTCAAATGCAGGCATTGGACTTGTGCCGCCGATATCTGCACCTTCAAAACGCGCCCCACCCCGGCGAATTGCATCTAGCAGGGTGAGATCACCATGATGCCAGGTATGGCCAGTTTCATCATGCGGTGGTGAACGAAAGGTGCCATCCTCATTTTGCACTTTCCACTCTGTCTCGCCTTGCAGATCGTCACCATGACAATCAGCACAGTATGCTGCATAAACGGTCTGCCCCTGTTCAATAGATTGCGGAGAAAGCGTTGGTAAAGGCACGCCGGTAACTGTCAATTCAGGAATTTGTGCCGGCATAGCGTTTCCCAATTCCTTAGGGGTACATCCAGTTAACAGCAAAAGCGAAATAGTTAGCATTACAAGATAAAAGCGCATCGTTGATCAAAATCCCATGTTTTTATTGTTTCACAGCAACAATAATGTTAAGCGAAACAACAAAACCCAAACAGCGCGATATGGCGGGGCGTTAATAGGCCAAATGGCGTATAGGCTGTTTGAATTATCCTAACCTGGANNNATAGGATTTACGAGTTTAGATTGGGGATTGGCGATTGATTTCACAACGGCAAGTGTGCAACACAACCCCAAACCTTTATCTTAAGGTCCTCATCAATTCAATTTCAAACGTCGCAAAGTTTGGGCATTGAGGGCGACAATGATGGTGCTGAGCGACATAAACAAGGCACCAACGGCTGGGGGCATAATAAAGCCTAACGGAGCCAGAATCCCGGCTGCCAAAGGTATCATGACAATATTATAGCCCGCGCCCCACCAGATATTTTCAATCTGTTTGCGGAAGCCGGCACGACTCAACTTCAGGATTTTGACAACATCCAATGGATTGCTTTTAATCAAGATCAATCCAGCGGATTGAACGGCAACATCAGTGCCACTGCCAATCGCGATACCCACATCGGCGCGGGTTAATGCCGGGGCATCGTTCACACCATCTCCAACCATGCCGACCCGCTTTCCTTGCCCTTGTAATTCGATGATTTTTTGGTCTTTATCGGCAGGCAAAACTTCGGCAAAGTAATGGTCGATCTTCAGTTCCTGCGCAGCGGCTTGTGCTACATCATGGCTGTCGCCGGTGAGCATAGCAACTTCTACATTGAGATCGTGCAGGGCGGCAACGGCCGTTGCACTTTCATCCCGTATCACATCAGCCAAGGCAAAGGCCGCTGCAACTTGCCCACCATGCACCAGATAAATAACACTCTGCCCCATTTGGCCAGATTCTTGTGCAAATTGAGTCAGGTTAGACGGCCGTTTTACTTCCAGGAACTCTAGCAGACGTGGCCCACCAACATATACCGCCTCTTTATGCAGGCCGGCTTGCACGCCACGCCCCTTGAGAATATGGAAATCGTCGATGGACGGCAGTGCCAACTGTTTTGCATCCGCTGTTTGGCGAACAGCGCGTGCGATGGGATGCTCTGAGTCCCCTTCAATGGCAGCCGTGATGGCCAGGGCCTCATCAGCATCCTGGCCTTCAGCGGCAGCGATCCCGACGACACCGATTTCTCCTTTGGTCAAGGTGCCGGTTTTATCAAATGCAATAACATTTAAATCTTTGGCGGTTTCGATAGCCTGCCGGTCACGGATGAGAATGCCGTTTTTAGCTGCCAACGATGTGGTATTGGCAACCACCAACGGTACAGCTAAACCAAGCGCATGTGGGCAGGCGATAACAAGCACTGTAACGACCCTGGCCACCACCTGTGCCGTCACGCTACCAAAGTAAGCTGTCCAGGCAACGGCCGTTATCGCAGCAGCCAACACAGCCGCATAAAACAAAAACGATGCCGCCCGGTCTGCCAACAGCTGGGTTTGCGATTTGCTGCGCTGCGCCTCGTCTACCAGCTTCATAATGCCAGAGAGCGCGGTGTCGGCACCAACGGCCGTTAAGCGCACACGTAAACTGCCATTGCCTGAATTGACTGTGCCGGCAATAATCGACGAACCTACCATTTTATGCACCGGTTTTGATTCGCCTGTGAGCATCGCTTCATTCACTTCCGATTCACCATCGACCACTTTCCCATCAGCCGGCGCATTGGCACCAGGCCGAATAAGAATCAGATCACTGGTTTTCAAATCCGCCACGCTGTGTTCCATGATACTGCCATCTGACATAACGAGTTCGGCCGTATCTGGCACCAGCTTTGCCAATGCATCCAGCGCCCCCGAAGCCTGGCGTACACTGCGCATTTCCAGCCAATGGCCCAGCAGCATGATGTCAATCAGTGTCACCAACTCCCAAAAGAAATCTTCGCCTAGCGCCCAAAAGAGCGTTGCCATGCTGAAGAAATAAGCCACGCTAATTGCAAGGGCAATGAGTGTCATCATACCCGGTTTGCGTTCGTGCAGTTCCCAGGTAGACATGCGCAAAAATGGAAAGCCTCCATAAAAAAAGATGACGGTAGACAGCACAGGTACAACCAGCCAACTGCCGGTAAAGACCGGAGCAGTGTAGCCGAACCAACCTTGAATGGCAGGACTGTAAATGATGACGGGGAGGCTTAAAATCAGGATGATCCAAAAACGGTTGCGGAACATGATTTCATGTCCGCTGTGATCATGAGCA
Organism: Anaerolineales bacterium; assembly: GCA_020432765.1. Taxonomy (GTDB): domain Bacteria; phylum Chloroflexota; class Anaerolineae; order Promineifilales; family Promineifilaceae; genus JAACFF01. The sequence goes on from JAGRDI010000119.1 coordinate 6,646, forward strand.
CCATTGTCAGCATGCTCCGCGTGGTCACTGTGATCAGCATGTATATCATGATTTATCTGTTCGGTTTGAGAAGTATGACTACTTGATTCCAAATTACACACACGACAACAAGCGCACTGTCCTTCCGCTTGCATTGTATGGTGTTTGTGTTCATTCATTGTCCTTCCTCTGTAAATCGAATTGGTAATTCGATACTGTTTGCATTTGTGGCCTTATCCCCTTCCCCACCAATTTCTATAGATATAGATATTAAGATAAAGATTTGGGGAAACACTGCACGCCTGCTGGTGCAAAATCAATCGTAAATCCCAAATCTAAAATCGCACGTACAGCCTTTTCCAGCCCCTGGGAACTTTCAGGTACAAGTGACAAGGCATAAGTAGAGATAATGGCATTGACACCCGTCGGGAACTCGAAATCTCGGGCCTTTGCTTTCGCCCGGAAATGGTACAAACCAGCGGTAATAAATCTCATAAACGAGGGTCAGCAAAGCAAAAGGAATGTCAGACAGCATGGAACCGAGCAATAGCGCACGGCTGTGAACCGGTATAGAAATAGGATTGGTTCTTTTGTGGCTGAGAACGGCCGTTTTCAACAAATGAGATGGCGTTTGCATTCCACCATTTTACAACATCGCACCTCAAGCAATAGCGCACTTTCGCCTACACCTACCCCGCCAAATAGCCTATAATCAATATGAACGCTCACTCCGGCAATGTGATTATCAGCTTCGTACCGACCTGCGGTGCAGATTTAATCGTAATCCGGGCACCAATTAGCTCCGCCCGTTCCTGGATGCCCAGTAGTCCAAAATGACCCGTCGCTGCCATTTCTGCGGGACTTTCGGGCACATCAAAGCCGACGCCATCATCATGAATGGTCAAAGTTGTGTAGTCAGTAGCAAAATGCAAATCCAGTTGCACATGGGCAGCATGTGCGTGGCGCACGATATTACTGAGCGCTTCTTGTCCCATACGATACAAAGCCAATTCCTCAATCGGCAGTAGGCGGTGTTCAGTTCCAGTTGTCTGAAATGTGATCGGGATTTGCAAATTCCGGCCAGTGTCACGCGCCAACATGTCGAGTGCCGGTACAAGTCCCAAGTCTTCGAGGTAAATAGGGCGTAAATCACGAGTTAGGCGGCGCAAATCAGCGATGGTCTGGCCCACCATCTGCTGCATTTCTGCCAGTTGAACGGCATTATTCTCTTTACCGGCAGTCAATTGGGCGATTTGAATACGTTGGTTGAGTGCGATAAGTGATTGCAAGGTATCGTCATGTAAGTCACGAGCCAGACGGCGGCGTTCCTCTTCTTGACCAGTCGTGACAGCCCCCAAATAACCGCGCAAACTTTGCTGCGCCAGTTTGACCTTGTGTGCCATATGGATTAGTTCCGCCTGTAACCGTTGGATTTCGTTGATGCCGCCCACTGGTTCTTCAATCGCTTCAAAATTCCCCCAGCCCAACTCGGTTGCTTTTTGTTCAAGCGCTTGCAACGGCGTGACAATTTGACGTACGCCAAACCATAAAGCAAACAAAGTAATTAGCACCACCGGCACTAAAACAAGTGGGGCCAGTTCAGTTGCTCGCAGCAGCGGATCCGCAACATCTTGCCACGGCTCCTCAACGACCAAAGCCCAACCCACCGGTGGAATCGGGCTAAAAGCGACCACATACTCATCTCCGCCCAAGGTTAAATAGGTTGTGCCGCTGTTGCCGCCTAACGCGCCGGCAACACCGGGATGTTGGCGAATCTTCCCAGCAACTTCAGCACGCAGACCTGCCTGGTAAATAATTTCGCCGTCCGTGTTAACCACAACGGCCGTTGCTCCATCGTTTGAACCAAAAACATCGGTCAATGCTTTGCGTGCCAAATTTGCCGGCGAAAAAATGCCGGCCGCAACCAAACCGTCAGGGGCGGCAATGGCGACAAACATCCGCTCTTCACCCGTCATTGGATCAGTAAAAGCAGGTGAGAAATATGCTGCACTGGTAGCATTTGTGACCGGTTTGATGCGCATCAATTGTTGGCGAATAGCCGGGAACTGCCACACTTGCGGATCTTTGCTCGTAACCAATAAATCACCGTTTGCGTCAAATAGTGCCACACCTCCCTCGAATCCCGGCAGGAGGAAGGAGGCATTTGCTAAAGCATTTTCAGAACTGGCAACAAGTGGTGTTTGTAGTGCCAGGCTGCGGACGGCGACTGCACGCTGATTTAATTGTTCAGAAATGGACTTGGCCGCAGCACGAGTGGCGCGTTCGTCCCGCTCGCCAACCATCGTGCGCATTGATCTTTGGTGTAATCCCAGACTGCCAAAAGCAATTATCATTAACAACAAGGAAAGCGGCAAAACTGTGAGGATGAATAGTTGAAGCGGAAAACTGCGCCAGCGTTTCATCGGTTCAGATTATTTCCGTCGCCATAAGCCCCAACGCAACGGCTTTCATCACAGCTTCAGTACGGCTGCCGACTTGCAGCTTGCTATATGTTTTAGCCAGATGTCCTTGCACAGTGCGGTCACTGATGCCCAATTGCACACCAATCGCTTTGTTGGTGAAACCTTTGCCTGCCAACCGCAGCACTTCAAGTTCACGGTCGGTTAAGGTTTCATAATTAGGCTGCGGCGCGTTTGAATTGGCAATTTGAGACATGAGCTTTTGGGCAACAACCGGATCGAGAGCGGATTTGCCTTCGTAAACGTCATGCACAGCCTGAACGATGTCCGCAGGCGCGGCTGTTTTGAGCACATACCCATTGGCTCCAGCTTGCAAAACAGCCATCACGTATGGATCATCGTCGTAAGCTGTCAAAATCAACACGCCTATATCCCGGAAATTCGCACGTACCCAGCGTGTCACCTTGATGCCGGTAGCTTTGGGCATTTGAATATCGAGAACGGCGACATCGGGCTTGTGGCGTTCAATTAACTGCATAGCCATTGCACCATCATCAGCTTCGGCAATGACCGTGATATCGGGGGCATGATCGAGAAACTGCCGGATGCCGGCACGCACAACGGCGTGGTCATCGGCTAATAAAACATGTATCGGTTTGCTCATCAGGTTTTCCATTTGATTATTGGTTACAGAGAGATTTGTTAAGTTTTTTGACTGTCGGCTCATAATCCACTCGTGGTAAACACTTGACAAATCTGAAATTTGTCAGGCTCCAGTTGGTTATGAATGTTTACCGGTTTGCAATAGTTCAGGTTCGATCTGATGCGTATTTTGGGCAACGGCCGTATGCAAACGCGGATAAATAAGCCAGACCAGGCCAATGCCAAAAAACAAACCGTTTAGTTAGCGTCCACAAATAAGTTCGTAGTAACGACTTTAGTCGTCCGGACCGCTGAAGCGGTTACTACAAACAAAAACGGGAAGTTATTTTTAGATGAGCACTTAGTTAGCGCATCCAAGAATTGAAAGTTCCTAAAGCATCACCACTATAAAAAGTAGCCGGAAAAACGCTGCTCGTCAAGATGGCTAACCAATTGTATAGACCATACGATCTGACCAGGCGACTTTCCAGCCCATAACTGTATTGCCAAACCATTTGCACAGCGTTGTTATTGCCCAAATGTCCCTCCATGACCAGATGTTTTATCGACAAAACGCCCATGATTAGTCGCAATAGCTTTTGCACCATCTGCTGTATTCGCATCAATTCCGGCGTTAATTCCACTTGGGTTTTGTCCCGATTCCTGCTTCCTTCCGGTCGTCCTGGCTTGCCGTTCCTTGTAATACAAATCTTCAAAACCTTCCCCTAAAATCGAAGCATACAGAAAACTTACAAATTAGGCACTGGCATTTTTTATTTTACTAGAAGAGACTTGTCAGGTTTTATGATCAATTTGCTCACACTCCACTCGTGGTAGAAACCTGACAAGTCTAGAATGCGCCAGACTCTAGTTACAAAGATGAATATTGTAAATATTCTGCCGCTAGTTCACGGAAAAGTGCTGCTGCATATTAAAATGTGTCAACAATTTACGCAAATGTGTCAACAAACCCACCTCTCTTAAAAATCTAATTTATCTTAAATGTTAGAGTAAGTTTTGTGGGGTTGGTTTTTTGCTAACAACCACATTCTGAAACGGCCGTTTCAAATCATGATCAAATTTAAGGAGCCCAAAAATGAAAATTAAAAATTTGTGGTATGTATTCGTTTTTATTAGCCTGGTGGTTTCGTTGTTGGGTTGTCAATCTGGGCCGGCGACGGTTGATGAAGTGGTTGAACCGGAACAAGTTATGCAGCCCGAAGAACCAACGGCCGTTCCTACAGAACCGCCATCGGAACCAACCCAAGCACCCGAACCGGAAAACACGATGATTACCTCACCGAACGAAATGGCCGGTATCTGGTTGGGCACAGTCGCCGGCGAAACAGGGTATGTCATGTATACGGCTGACGGTCAATTTGCTGTCGCTCTGATTGAAGACGACCTGACCACAGCGCCAAGAGTCACGGGTGAATATTGGTTTGAAAACGACCAGATTCATCTGCGCGATCTGCAAAATGTTGGTCATTGGGCTGCTTGTGATCAATCCATCGTGGGTGTTTATGCAGTAAACGTATCCGAAGACAAAAAAGTTACCTTCCAAACCGTTGACGATGCGTGCAATGAAGGCGGTTTCACACGCCAATACCTTTTCGCCAATATGGTGCAAGAACGTGTCGGCGATTCTTTGCCGATAGAGCCATTGTCGGAGACGCAACCTGAGGAACCAATGGATGCTGCGCATGAGGAATTGGCACAGGCTTTACAAGCTGTCCTTGATAATTATGCGGTTGATGATGCTGGCGCTGTGTTGATGATTGACGCGCCTGATATGGATTTTACCTGGCAAGGGGTCGCCGGCATGGCTGACCCTGAAAATGGGATTGAGATGCTGCCTGATGATCAATTCATCATTTCCAGCGGGACGAAGATGTACACGGCCGTTACCATTCTCAAATTAGCTGAACAAGGACTGCTCAACCTGGATGACCCCATCAGCTTGTACCTGCCGGCAGAGTTAGTCGCGCAGCTGCTTGTTCTGAATGGTGAATCTTACGGCGAAACCATCACTATTCGCCACTTACTCAGCCATACCAGCGGCCTGGAAGATTTTTCCAACGGTGTCGATGCCAACAACAACGAAATCTCCGATTTTAAGGAGTTGGTTTTGGCAGAACCGGATACGATCTGGACACCGGACGCTGTCTTGGAATGGGCGGTTGAAAATGCGGTTCCAGTTGCTTTGCCTGGTGAAACTTACCATTACAGTGATACCAATTTCCAGTTGTTAGGGTTGATTGTGGAAAATGTAACCGGTGGAACATTGGCGGAAGCATTTCGAGAAATGATCTTTGATCCTGTAGGTATGGAACACACATACTTTGAATTTGTTGAGCCGGTTGTTATGGGTGTAGACGGCCGTTCCCTCACACACGCCTTTTATAACGGTACCGATTGGAGTCAAATCGACAGCCGTTCCTACGAATTTGGTTCTGGCGGCATTGTTTCCACTGTAGGGGATCAAACTCGCTTTCTGCAAGCGTGGGCCAATGGCGAACTGTTTGATGACCCGGCCAGCAAAGCGGCGATGACCCAATGGGGACCAACCGATGATGCCGGTGTCTATTATGGATTGGGTGTCATGCGTTTTGTATTTGACGAATGGGGTATTCCCGATTTAGGTGAAGTGCAGGGGCATGGCGGTTTGTTTAACAGCCAGGCTTTTTATTGGCCGGAACAAAATGTGACGATTGT
>JAGRDI010000120.1 GCA_020432765.1 Anaerolineales bacterium
AGGAAGATCGCTAGTAGACAAAGTATGCTGCAAATTCGGTAGAACCAAAAATGTAAGCGTTCAGACCGCTGAGGTTTTCTATAGGTGAAAGCAGCAATCGTAGCACCAAAAAACCTCAGAGGTCTCCAGAATGAGTGAACAAAATAAAAAGGAGCGAATCCCTGCTGGATTCGCTCCTATAAAAATTTTTCTGCGTCTCAGGCAAAACGAGTTATCTATTAACGGCGAATGCGCCCAATATCGAGCATGCCCGAACCCCAACGGGCACGGCCGTTATTTCGCTTGTCGTCCTCTTTGCCAAACCGCAAGGTTTCGCCATCCTCTGTGATTGCTTCAACAGCAAGTCCTAAACTTTGTAATTCCTTCACCAACACGCGGAATGAAGCAGGGACACCCGGTTCTTCAATGGGTTCATTTTTGACAATGGCTTCGTAGGTACGCACACGACCCTGAACATCATCAGACTTTACCGTCAACATCTCTTGCAAGGTATGTGCCGCACCATAAGCCTCAAGCGCCCAAACTTCCATTTCACCGAAACGCTGTCCACCAAATTGAGCTTTACCACCCAAAGGCTGTTGGGTAACAAGGGAGTAAGGTCCAGTTGAACGCGCATGCGCTTTATCTTCGACAAGGTGAGCTAGTTTTAGCATATGCAGAATACCGACAGTGACGGGTTGATCAAACGGCCGTCCAGACTTCCCATCAATCAAACGCTCTTTACCCAAATAAGGCAAGGGAATATGTGCGTATGTCGTGATTAAATTAGCCAGTTTTTCTAATTCAGCCAATTCCGTCGTTGCCACATCCACATGCGCTGATTCGGGCAAAAATTCACCATATTTCTCCAGCATCAATGCATACCACTCACGCGCACAAACTTCAATGGCGGTTTCATGAAGTTCAACCCAATCATCTTTACGCAAGCTGATTTGTTCTGCAAACACCTTATCGGGATCAATCTCAAGGCTGCGCAACCATTCTTTTGTAACCGCAAAACGGGCAAAGTTTTCATCGACCTCTAAACGGCCGACATCATAACCTTCTTCACCAAGCCAAGCTTCAATGAACAAACGACGAACTTCATCATCGCTGCGTAAAACCTCAGTATCATAATCAGCCTCATGGATCCAATCCCAAGCCCATTCAGAAGCCACAGCCCACGCACGGTCAATCAACCAGGCACGCGCTAATTCACCGGAAATTTCACGCTCACTAGCGCCATCAAACACGGGTGTAACGGCTCGGAAACCAAGTCGATGCGCAGCCCAGCCCAAATGAGTTTCCAAAACCTGGCCAATATTCATACGTCCAGGCACACCCAAGGGGCTGAGAATGATATCAATTGGTGTGCCGTCATCCAAATGCGGCATATCTTCAATCGGTACAACTTTGGAAATAACACCCTTATTGCCATGGCGGCCAGCCATTTTATCGCCCTCGCTCAATTTACGCCGTTGTGCCACACTGACACGCACCATGGTTTCAACACCAGCCGGCAAATCACGGTCATGTTGACGATCAAATACCTGCACATCGACAACTTTACCGCGTGCCCCATGCGGGAGACGTAAGCTGGAATCTTTTACTTCGCGGGCTTTATCGCCAAAAATGGCGCGTAACAATTTTTCTTCAGGGCTGAGTTCTTTTTCACCCTTAGGTGTTATCTTTCCAACCAGAATATCGTTTTCGGTAACATCAGCACCAACGCGGATGATTCCACGTTCATCCAAATCTTTAAGCGCATCTTCGCTTACATTTGGGATGTCATAGGTTATCTCTTCTGGGCCGAGTTTCGTGTCACGCGCTTCGACTTCATGTTTTTCGATATGCACCGAAGTAAAGAGGTCATTACGCACTAAGCGTTCACTAACGAGAATCGCATCTTCGTAATTACCGCCCTCCCAAGAGAGGAAGGCAATCAATACATCTTGACCCAATGCCAATTCACCATAACTGGTCGAAGAGCTATCAGCCAATACTTCACCTTTTTCAACGCGTTGTCCTTTTTCGACAACAGGACGTTGGTCGATGCAGGTGCTTTGATTTGAGCGGTTGTATTTACGCAGGTTGTATTCTTGTGGGCCAGCATCGCCGACAACCACAACTTTATTACCCGTAACACTGAGGACTTCACCCGGTTCACGCGCAATCACTACCTGACCCGAATTGCG
>JAGRDI010000121.1 GCA_020432765.1 Anaerolineales bacterium
GTTAGCCTTTAATGCCGGTGGTTGAGATACCTGCTACAAAGTATTTTTGAAGGGCGAAGAACAGGATAAAAAGGGGAAGTACAGATAGCGTGGACATCGCCAGCGCGCCGCCCCAGTTAGACACCGCACCCGAATCACCGACGAATGTGCGTAATGCCCGCGACACACTGAAAATCTGCGGGTTTGTGAGGTATAGCAGGTGGTTAAAAAAGTCATCCCATGTCCAGAGGAATGTAAACAGTGCCACCGTCACCAGAGCGGGACTGGCAAGTGGTAAGATAATACGAAAGAAAACCCCGGTTTCCCCGCACCCGTCGATAATCGCCGCCTCGTCGAGTTCTTTCGGCAGGCTGCGTATGAACTGCACAAGCAGAAACACAAAAAACGCGTCCGTCGCGAGGAATTTAGGCACAATAATCGGGAGGTATGACCCCACCCACCCGAAGGTATTGAATAGGATATAGCGTGGCACGATCGTGACATGCCCCGGAAGCATGAGCGTGATAAGCATCACTGCAAACCAGAATTTCCTGCCCGCGAATTCGAGTCGCGCAAATGCATACGCCGCCATTGTACAGGCTATCAGGTTCCCGACGACAGCCGCTGTGCACATAAAGAACGAGTTTATGAAGAACTTCCCAAAGGATACACCCGCATAACCTTTCCATCCATTGATGTAATTTTCAATGGTCACGACTTTCGGTATAAGTCCAGGATCACTGAAGATCAAATTATTGGGCTTGAACGAACTGACAATCATCCAGATTACGGGGTAGATCATCAACAGCCCCAGGGCGATGATGAACAGATGGGTTAAAGTATGACGTGCAACATTTTTGTTTTTCATGTTATTCCCCAGTCCCATATGAAACCCATAAATCCGATGTTTTGAAGACAATCGCCGTGAATATTCCGATAATGAGCAGCAGAACCCATGCCATAGCAGATGCGTAACCCATCTCGTGGTATGTCCATCCCTGGATATAAAGGTGGAGGGTATAGAACAGCGTAGAGTTGAGTACACCACCGCTGCCACCGCCAATGATATAAGCCTGGGTAAACGCCTGGAATGTAGTTATTATTTGCAATACCAAGGTAAATAGAATCACCGGCGAGAGCAACGGTATGGTTATGAAGAAAAACTGCCGTCCCTTACCCGCACCATCTACACTTGCCGCCTCGTAATAATCCTGCGGGATTTGCTTCAACCCTGCGAGGAAGATAATCATCGACGAGCCAAATTGCCACACCGTTAGCAGAATGAGTGTCCCAAGCGCGTACTTGGGGTTAGTGATCCAGCTGGGAAGATCAGTGAACCCGATGGATCCCAGTAGATAGTTCACCAGGCCGGCTTTTTCGAACAGTTTTCTCCACAAGACAGCGATGGCCACTGATCCACCGAGAAGCGTGGGGATATAGTACACGGCGCGGTAAAATGGCACCCCCCGCAGTTTCTGGTTCAACAGCATCGCCACAGCAAGTGCGAAGGTTAACTTCAGCGGCACGGACACAAACACATAGATAAGCGTCACTGACAGTGACTTCATGTAATACGGATCTGTGCGCATAACTTCGCCCGTGGACGCGGTGAACTCTGACAGCCCGAACACCGGCCCAAACATTTTTAGATAGTTGCCCAGCCCGATCCATTGTGTCGAATCGGGTTGTGTAAAGTCATAATTCGTGAATCCGAGCCACAGCGAATATGCCATTGGGTAAAGCGTAAGTACGAAAAAACCCAGGAGCCACGGCGTGAGGAACATATAGCCAACGGTGTTGCGCCTGAGAAACTTAATGGTTCCGGACATCTTGCTCATAAATAAACGTGATTCCTTATCAAAATGGAGCTGCCCCGATAGACTCACGGAGGATTAGGTGTGCTGGCAGCTTGATTTTCTGAGGGGGTCGGCTTGGGTCTTTTAAGCGAGCTAACAATAACCGGGTGGCTTCACGTCCTATTTTCCCTCCATCTTTGGAAGCGGTGCTTAACCGGGGCACCAGATATTTTGCTAAGGGAATATCGTCATAACCGCATAAAGAAACATCTTGAGGCACATTTAGGTTTAAATCTTTGATTGCTCGCAAAGCGCCGATAGCCAGAAAATCATTAATTGCCAGTATTGCTGTGGGGCGAGAGGGTAATTCAAGCAATTTTCGAGTAGCGTTATAACTATCTTCGATGGTTGGTCCACATTCAACGATTAGATCGGGATCAATTGGTAAGCCAGCAGCTTGTAAACTTTCCCGATAGGCGAACAAACGATCGTTCCCCAATTCTGGTACGGCTATACCATAAATTAAGCCAATCCGACGATGCTGTAGTGACAGCAAGTGCTTCATGACCTCTAATGTTGTGTCTCGATAATCAGAGATTACCCGATCAATCTTGTAATTTACCCCTTCAAGATCGGCCATCATTCCCACGATTGGGACGCGCCGCTTGAGGAGTTGGGCCAGGGTTTTCTGGGCTTCTTCTGAGTGATAAATAAAACTCGGTATCATTATCAGCCCATCAATGCGGCGGTGTGATAGGTTCTTGAAAATATCTTCTGAATATTTTTTATCTGGGGGAATACTAGAAAAGAGGATTTGGTAGCCGGCGGTATTCGCTTCTTGTTCTACACCACTGGCGACCTCCCAAAAGTGGGGATTTTGAATATCCGGTAAGATGAGGCCAATTGTTTTTGTGCTCCCTGACCGTAATGCCTGGGCACGTGCATCTGGTGCATAGTCTAACTCTGCTATCGCTTCTAATACGCGCTGCCGGGTTTCTTCAGAAATAGGTACTCGACCATTGGTTTGATCATTTAATACATAAGAAACTGTCGCTCTTGAAACCCCGGCTAATTTGGCTACGTCAGTTTGAGTTGGTCGCTTCATGCTTTTCTTTTATTGAAGTATTCGTTTTATATGTAGGCTTTGAAAATAAATGTTTATTTTGTTATTACACGTGTAGCCTGTAACGTGCAACCTTACACGTGTAAATGATTGTGAATGATAGAATAGCATGCATCTTTTCTCTTGTCAAGACGATTTTAAATTGGAGTTTGCGGTGTTCTTGTTGACGCACAGCGGGCACGGTCAGGAGGCATGGCCCTGAGCTTCAGCCGACACCAACAAAAGTTCCGCACATGTAAATTAGTAAATTGGAAAGGGTTATAAAGTGAATCCTGGAGCAGTTAGGAATCAAGCCTCTGAGGAAAAGAGCGATCTTTCTATATCTGGTTTAGTGGGGATGAATTCAATTGCCATTTTGCGATGGGTTAATAGAAAATGGGGTTTTGGAGGTAAAAGAATTAAGCCAACGGCTTGTTGAGATGAATTCGTGATTTTCATTTTACATTTTTTACACTTTGAGTTGAAGTTCACCATCTTTTTCTTCGATGTTAACAAATACTGCCCGCTCATCTGGACTTTGGTTTGGACTGTGGAATGTTAAGATCAACTGCCCTTCAAATGTCTTGAAAATCATGCCATGCCCCCCATCCTCTGCCCATATTGGTTCGGGATCATGGTGCCAGTGACCGGAAACTTGTCCATTGTCTGAGCGACTAACGCCCATCGCGTATCCTTTTGAACCAATACTAGACCATAACATGATCAATGTTCCGTCTCTTAACCGGTAAAGAAATGGTCCATCTGTCACATAAGTCGGAAATCCGTATTTTGTATCTTCTTCTGGCCAGCCAGGTTTCCTTACCCATGGGGCTTCGGATGCATTAAAGAGAAACAGTGGCCGACCTGCTGCTTCCCTCAAATTTTTTGTTAATCTCATTGCACAAATTGAACCGTTTTGTATTTGCACCCATTCATGACAAAAAACAATCCAAGGATTTCCATCTTCATCTATATGAAATGTCCCATCCAAGCACTGCCAATCTGTGGGGGTAACCGGTTTATCTGTTAGGGGCATGTAAGGACCACATGCATTCTGCGCAACCAATATTTGTGTGCCTCGATAGTGTTTTTTGGCTTTGAAAGTGGCAAACATATAAAATCGATCATTGAAATTGTGCACTTCTGGAGCCCAAAAGTTTTCTTTGCCCCAGAAATAGGGCATTGGCCTAAATGCAGGAATTGGACCATCCCATTCCCTCAAATTATTGCTTCTGTAGCAGTTAAACCCTTGTCCAGGACCATGCCAACAATCATGATCCGTTGTTCCGAACATGTAATATGTTTTTTCCTTCTGATCAGCATAAATATATGGATCGCGAATTTGAATATCAGCGGTTTTCATATTTGTAATCCC
>JAGRDI010000122.1 GCA_020432765.1 Anaerolineales bacterium
ACTTGCAAACCACGTTCGATCCAGAAGGTTAGAAAATTCAACGGCGATCTCAACATAAAAAGGGGTAGACTTTGAGTATTATTTTTCGGAGTAAAAATGAAGTTGTATACAACGAATTACATCAAGCCATCCTTCATGGTGATTATCAACCGGGTGAACGGATTGTCATTGATGATGTCGCTTCACAATTCGGTGTCAGTGCCATCCCAATTCGGGAATCTTTACGCCAGTTAGAAGCAGATGGCTTCGTGGAAATTGTGCCTTATGCAGGCGCGACAGTAACAGAAATTAGTGCCTACTCTATTTTTGAGGTTTTTGCCTTGCTGGAGACAATGGAGGCCATTTGTGCCCGGTCAGCCTGCCAGCGCATGAGCGATGCCGAGATTGCCAGATTGGATGAATTGGTTCAGCAGATGGATGGCTGTATGGACGATCCTGAAAGATGGGTGGAGCTAAATAAACAGTTTCATTTGCAAATTTGTGAATATGCCCACACGGTGTTGATCAAAGAGATGATGCGAAAGGTGCTTGATCATTGGGATCGACTAAGGACTTATTATATGAAGGACGTTTTTGTTGGCCGTGTGGAAATGGCACAGGTAGAACATCGACAAATTGTGGCGGCTTTTTATAAACGCGATGTCGATCTGGCGGAAAGTCTGCTCCAGACACATAATCAGAATGCACTGACGGCTTATAATAGCTTTCTGCAAGCGGACGGTCATTTGAAAGCGGATGCGAGCATATAAAAAAAATTACAGAGATGTATTATGTGCTGCCTGGCGGCTTTGTGGAGATGATCGATAGGATAGATTAATTTTATGAAACAATATCGAATTGCTTTTATTGGTACAGGAAAAGTTATTCCGAGCCATTTGCATGCTCTACAACAGGCTGGAGAACGTGCTCAACTCGTAGCTGCTGTGGATGTGAATGCTGAGCGTGTAGAGGCCGTCAGCAAGGCGAATGGGATTCCGTATTGGTTCACCGATGCCACCCAAATGCTGGCCGATATTCAGCCCGATTTGGTGCATATTCTCACGCCACCGCACACACATTTCCCTTTGATCTTGCAGTGCTTAAAAGCGGGAGCATATGTTTATTGTGAAAAGCCACTGTGTGCGTCACTCGATCAGTTCGATCGAATCAGTGAGGCGGAAGCAGCCACCGGAAATTATGTCAGTACTGTGTTTCAATGGCGTTTTGGCTCGGCAGCACAACATTTGAAACGGTTGATAGAGGAGGGGGTTTTGGGACGGCCGTTGGTAGGGCATTGCAATACGCTTTGGTATCGGGATGCGGCTTATTATGCGGTTCCCTGGCGTGGCAAATGGGCAACAGAACTTGGTGGCCCCACAATGGGTTTAGGCATTCATTTAACCGATTTATTCCTTTGGTTGATGGATGAATGGGAAGAAGTGCAGGCGATGACTGCCACTTTAGATCGCGATATCGAAGTGGAAGATGTGGCTATGGCTATGATACGTTTTAGCAGTGGCGCATTGGGACATGTTACCAACAGCGCTCTTTCGCCGCGTCAGGAATCTTATTTGCGCCTTGATTTTCAGCGGGCAACTGTGGAATGTTCAGCGCTTTACCGTTATCACAACGCCAATTGGCAATTTAGCATCGCTGACAATTCTCCTTATGATGAGTCACTGGCGCAGTGGCAAAATATTGGGACGGATATATCGGGAACGCACGCCGTTCAGTTGGGTGAGATTTTGAACAGCATGGATGCGGGGAAACGGCCGTTTCTCAGCGGCCACGAAGCCCGGCGCATCATCGAATTTAGCGCCAGCCTCTACAAATCAGCCTTCACCAACCAACCTGTCCGGCGCGGTTCCATAACTGCTGCCGATCCTTTTTACTATGCCATGAATGGCAAACCGCGATAAGCTGATGTCTCGTCAAACGTGTTTTGATAGGTTCGTAGTAACCGGCTTTAGTCGGTTCGCCCGCTAATGTTCTTTAAGTAAATATTCCGGTGATATGCTCCACAGCTGTTACTGAAGTAAAAGGCCGTAAGCAAATGACAGAACCGATTCGTGATACAAGCAAACTTTGTGTACATACGATTACCACAAAACCGTGGTCGATTGAAGAGGCTATCGACAATTACGCCCAGGCTGGCATTGGCGGGATTACGGTCTGGCGGCAGTGGCTTGAAGGCCGCAACCCAATCCATGTTGGTAAACATATTCGGGAGAGCGGATTAACGGCCGTTTCCCTCTGTCGCGGCGGCTTTTTCCCGGCTTCGGCACAATCTGAGCGTCAACAAGCCATTGATGATAATCTGCGTGCTGTCGACGAAGCCGCTGCACTCGGTGCGCCGCTGATTGTACTCGTTTGCGGCGCATCCCCGGATGTGCCATTGCCGGAAGCACGTAAGCACATTCAAGCCGGCATTGAAGCTGTATTGCCCTATGCCGGTGCCAATAAGGTTAAGCTTGCCATCGAACCACTGCATCCCATGTACGCAGACAGCCGCTCCGCAATCAACACCCTCAAACAAGCCAACGATCTGTGCGCCGCCATTAACTCACCGGCGCTTGGGGTAGCGGTTGACGTCTACCATTTATGGTGGGATCCAAATTTAGAGCAGGAGATCAAACGCTGTGGCGCATCAGGCCGGCTTGATGCGTTCCATATCTGCGACTGGCTCACGCCCACAACCGATATGCTCAATGATAGGGGCTTGATGGGCGAAGGCTGCATTCCCATTCGCCAAATTCGCGGCTGGGTTGAAGCAGCAGGTTTCACTGGCTTTAATGAAGTTGAAATTTTTTCCAATCACCACTGGGCTGCCGATCAGCACGACTTTTTAAACAAAATAATCCACGCATATCTAAACAATTCGTAAAAAGCATTTCAGCGCTTCAGCACTTCAGCATTTCAGCCGAGAGCTGATTAGCTGATTGGCTGAAATGCTGACCAGCAAAAAAGGTGAAACAATGACAGAACACACAATTGGTATAATTATGAACGGCGTTACCGGACGCATGGGAACCAATCAGCATCTTATTCGCTCCATTCTGGCGATTCGGGAGCAGGGCGGCGTCCACATCGCCCCCGGCGAAACGATTATGCCTGACCCGATTCTGGTTGGCCGCAATCTCCCCAAACTGGAGCAACTTGCACAGGCACATGGCCTCTCGCGTATATCAACCAGCCTGGATGAAGCATTAGCAGACCCATATAATCAAATTTACTTCGATGCACTGCTAACAAATTTGCGGGTACCTGCTGTACGCAAGGCGATTGCTGCCGGTAAAGCAATTTACTGTGAAAAACCTACTGCTGACAGTCTCGAGGATGCTTTGGCTATTTATAAGGAAGCAACTGCCGCCGGACTGAAGAATGGAGTTGTGCAAGATAAGCTGTTTTTGCCCGGTTTGTTGAAGCTGAAATATTTAATCGACACGGGCTTCTTCGGTGAAATTCTTTCGGTAAGGGGTGAATTTGGGTATTGGGTATTTGACGGATATGGGCAGCCTACGCAACGGCCGTCTTGGAACTATCGTCAAGAAGCGGGAGGTGGCATCATCCTCGACATGTTCGCCCACTGGCGTTATGTCATTGACAATCTATTTGGTGCAATCAAATCTGTAGCATGCATTGGCGCAACTCACATCGTCAAGCGTCTGGATGAAAACAGTGAACCGTATGATTGCACAGCTGATGATGCAGCTTACGCCACATTTGAACTGGAAAATGGTATCATTTGTGCCTTTAACTCATCGTGGGCCGTGCGCGTGCGCCGTGATGATTTGCTCACCATTCAGGTTGATGGAACAAGGGGAAGTGCAGTCGCCGGACTGCGCGAGTGCGTGATTCAACACGATTCCTTTACACCCAAACCCGTTTGGAATCCAGACATCCCCAGTCCGATTGATTTCTTTGAGACATGGCAAACCATGCCAACCAACCAGGTGTTTGACAACGCATTCAAAGCGCAGTGGGAACTCTTCTTGAAGCATGTGGTGCTGGGCACGCCTTTCCCGTGGACATTGCTGGAAGGAGCTAAGGGTGTACAGTTGGCTGAACTGGGTTTAGAAAGCTGGGCACAGCGCTGCTGGCTGGATGTGCCACCGCTGGATTGGTAGGACAGTAATGTTTGTGCGCTTTGTCGTATTTGGCTGTTTCACCTTTCTCCTCATAGCCTGCCAAACGGAAACGGCCGTTTCTCCCACCACCCGTGTTCTTGCCGAGGGGTTGTTAAACCCGATTGGATTGGCTCAACTGCCAGATGGCGGCTTGCTCATTGCCGAAATGGGAACAGGAGCGGGCGACAACAGCGCGGGCGTGACGCTTATCACGGCTGAGGGGCAAATAGGGCGGCTCGTTTCAGGCATTCCCAGTACGCGTGATTCAGGGGATTTGGCCGGTGCGCCGTTGGTGGGGGTGTCACCAGACGGCCGTACACTCTACATAGGGCATTTTAACGCCAATCGCTTGTGGACACTGCCCTTGAATGACGATCCGTTGGCTTTGCCGGATGAGCCTTTGGCGACAGAAAAACTAGACAGTGCCATGTTTCCTCAGGTCATTGATAAATTGATCAACCCTTTTGACATTGCCTTCGACGATGCCGGATTACCCATTGTTACCGATGCCAGCATGAATGGCGTTGCGCGGCCAAATGCTGCGGGCAAAACCCACTTCATTCATATCTTCGATCGCCTGCCTGATCCGACCAATGATGCACGCACCATAGATGCTGTGCCCACCGGGTTCGCCCGTCTCGGGGATGAATATCTGGTGACGCTGACAGGAGGTTGTCCCTTTCCCGTTGGCGGTGGGCAGTTGGTCGCCATTGGACAGACGCAACGGCCGCGCCAGGTTTTGACGGGATTAAATATGCCCATTGATGTAGCGGTGGATGGAAACGGCCGTATTTGGGTGCTGGAATTTGCCCGATTTCGCGAAGGAGGTGACTGTTTTGCCGGAGGGGATTATGTTGTGGGCAGCGGCCGTTTAAGTCGCGTAGATGCTGATGGACAATTGCAACCAGCCATCACTGGCCTCAACACGCCAGGGGCATTTCTGCTTACCGACGAAGATACAATTTTTATCAGTGAAGTTTTTCCAGGGCGTGTCTTAGCGGTGCAACTGCCGCAAGATGAGGCGTCGTGGCCAATCAGTGTGGCTGATATTCAGCCGGATGACCAGACGCTGACGGTGAACGCGATCCCCATCGCCACCTTCACGCCCAGAAAACCTGTGGCAACAAGGGAATCGGAGTGAATTATGAGCATTCGTTTTGCTGCTATTGGTTTTGACCACCCACACATTTTTGGACAGGTGAAGTGTCTGGTAAATGCCGGTGCTGAGTTGGTTTTGTACTGGGACAGTGACCCGGTGCAGATTGCTAAATTTCGGCAAATGTTTCCACAAGGTAGACTGGCTGAATCTATTGAGGAAATTCTGGAGGACGAACGTATTGACATTGTAACCAGTGCTTCGATTCCCGATGAACGTGCTCCACTTGGCATTCGGGTTATGCAGCATGGCAAAGACTACTTGAGCGACAAGCCCGCCTTTGCAAGTTTTGTGCAGATAGCTGAAGTTAAGCGAGTGCAAGCGGAGACAAGACGCAAATTCCTTGTCATGTTTAGTGAACGGCTGTCCAATCCCGCCACAGTCAAGGCAGGGGAGCTGGTCAAAGCGGGCACAATTGGCCAAGTAGTCCAAACGGTTGGGTTTGGTCCCCATCGGCTGTTTGGCCATGAAAAACGGGCGCGACCAGAATGGACGTTTCACAAGCAACGTTACGGCGGCATCATCAATGATATTGGCAGCCATCAGATCGATCAGTTCTTGTTTTTTGCCGGAGTTAAATCGGCCGAAATCGTCACTGCCCGCACTGCCAATGTCAAATTTACCGAATATCCTGAATTTGAAGATTTTGGCGAACTGCTGCTGAGAAGCGGGAACGCAAGCGGCTTTATCCGCGTTGATTGGTACACGCCCGACGGGTTGCCGACTTGGGGGGATGTGCGCCTGCTTATCTTGGGGACAGAAGGCTATATCGAGGTTCGCAAGAATATCGACTTAAACGGCAAATCTGGAGGCAATCATCTCTTTTTAGCTGATAGTAACGGCGTGCAGTACATTGACTGCGTTGACCACCCGCTGCCGTTTGGCGTACAATTGCTGAACGATTTGGTAACACGTGAAGAAACAGCTATCACCCAAGCACATACCTTCACTGTTTCTGAATTGGCACTGCAAGCCCAAGCGATGGCAAATGGGTAAGTAGAGCTCACAAATAACAAGAGGAAAATTTTAATCGGTTCAGAATCTAACGACTTGAGTTTAGAGTGTGGTTTAGCCGAAAACGGCCGTTCAGGAACTTGTTTAGGACAACTTTATCATTTGTTTAGGTGCTATCTGTCAGGCTAGTAAAATACATATTGCTTAACGAGAGAGGGTTACGCAATCCGGCAAACCAAACCCCACGGATTCCTAAAGAGCCAAAATATCTTATGCATGAGCAAGAACCAAATTTCTGGGTACGGGATGTGCCTGTGTATGGCGATGTGGTTTTGTCGCCGATGGCTGGCTATTCGGATGTGCCATACCGGGCGCTGTGTCGATCTTACGGCTCAGCGATGAACTACACTGAATTTGTGCCGGTCGAGGGATTGCTGGGCAAAAAACGTGATAACCGTTATTGGCAGCGTCTGGACAAAAAACCAGATGAACATCCCATCATATTTCAGATATTTGGCAGTGATGCCCCCAAAATATTGCGGGCTGCGCAGCGTATTGAGGAATTAGAGCCAGACATCATTGATATTAATATGGGCTGTGCCACGCGCCGTGTAAGTGGTCGGGGTGCAGGCGTGGGAATGATGCCGCAGCCAGAACTGGTGCGTGAGACGTTTAGCTTGTTGACACAGCATTTGTCTGTACCGATTACGGGCAAAATTCGTTTGGGCTGGGATACCGATCAGCAAAACTTTGCCGACATAGCCCGTATTCTAGAAGACAATGGTGCGGCTTTAATTGCCATGCATGCACGCACAAAAACGCAAAAGTATGGCGGCCGAGCAGATTGGGATGCGATTGCGCGTTTACGTGAAACGGTCACTGTGCCGGTGATTGGCAATGGGGACGTAAATACACCTGACGATATCGAGCGCATGAAAGCGCATACAGGCTGTGATGCGGTGATGATCGGCCGTGGAGCAATTGGTAATCCGTGGATTTTTGCGCGTAAGGAGAAGTCAGATCTGTTGCTGCCGGACATTGTCGCTGCAATTTGCTTACATGCAAATGAAATGGTGGCTTATTATGGTGAGGCACATGGTTTAATGCTTTTCCGCAAACATTTGAAACGGTATCTGGAAGATCAACCCAAGGCAGAAAGGATTTTGCCGCAGTTATTACAAATTAGTGAATTGGGTTATTTTGAGGCTGTTTTAGCGGAATGGGAAAGTGAGATGCTGTTCGCGCAAGGATAAAAGCTAACTCAGAAAAAAGCGAACGTGGATGAAACTGACGCAGTTTATCCGGTTCAACCAAATAAGTGATGATGACAAAATGCCGTAAGGCTGTCTCAACATCTATGCCCCTCGTTTTAGGTTTTGTGAGTAATTGAGGGGTGAAACGAAGCTGGTTTAATCGCATTTGGTTCGCATTGGTTAGCTTAAATCAATTTTTGAACGAGGCGTTTGATCTCAGATTCAAAACCCTGGTTAGGGAAAAAGGCGAGATTGTGACGACTGATGATTGCACTGCGAGCGGCGAGGTAAGCATCGAGGAGAGAGACCATTTGTGTGCGGTTTTTTTGTGCGTCACGGCCGTAGCCTGCGACTAATAATCCCTGACGAGTTGTATCTTCTGCTGGTAAAACGCGCAAGAGTGGTGGCAGCGTCGCATACAAAAGCTCCAGGTAAATTGCAAATGGTTTATCTGTGTCACCCCTTTTTAACAAGCGTAAAATGTCCCAAAACATGACCCAAAATTGATTGTCTAATGCACTTAGTTCCTCAACGGTGATGCGTGGCTGTGGGAAGGCAAGGCAGGCAGATGCATTTTGAAAGGTATCGCCCCAGCCGTTGTTGTCTTTGAGAATGCGGATATTGGCATCCCATGGGTTGGGTTTAAGGGTATCTTCGGTTTCATAACGCCAATCGACTTTGCTGCCATTGCTGAAAAGAGAGATGTAGAAATACGGCCGTATATGGTCCCCATCAAATGCCTTCACTGGCACATAGGGCATCACGTCATTGACGAACGCCTCGCGTCTTCTCCAGGCGATGTTACGACCACTTTCATCACGAAAAACCAGCGCGACATCAATATCGGAAAAGGCGTCTTCTGTGCGACGGCCGTATGACCCCGACAAAAAACATACGCGTACAGATGGTTCCGCTAAAACTCGCCGCTGAATACGGCCGATCATGCGTTCTTGTTCAAACATAGGCTTATTAGATAGTGCGTAGTGTGTACCATCTAGATCATACGCACTAATTTATTTTATACAAAACAACCAAACTCTGTCAGCAGCAAAACGCTGCTGATGCCCAAGGCGATACCTGCAATGATTTGGGAAAATGTGTGTCTTTTCAAGTAGAGGCGCACAATCACAACTAATACAACCAAAACGGCTACGATTAAGCTGGCTTGCCTGCCAAAGGTCAAAAAAATAATTGCCCAGGCGGCGGTAATCGCAGTTGCATGGAAGCTGATTAACCAAAATGAATTGATAACACCTAATATCGATAGGGTGACCATATTAAATAGAGCCAGACATTTCATGAATTCAGGACCATCTATCAGCCACACAATGGCATATAATACAGCGGCGCTCAGTACAGCCACAATATACGGTAGTGTGCGTTCTTTGGTGTTGCTCATGTGCAGTTCAGCTACGCGCCCCGTTTTCAGCAGCCATAAAACAAACAAAATTGGTAAAAGCGAGACCATGAAGCCATATAGCGCCGCCCAAAACAGCGCTTGTGGCAGCGTGGGCATTGCATTTACGGCTAATAACAAACCCACAACCGCAAAAATGACTGGTGGGCTAACGATATTAGAAAATAAACGCGCCGCACGCACGGTGCCGGTTCGATTGTCTGCATGGTGGTCGAGGGGTGTTGTCATAGCGGGAAATGTTCCTGATTGTTTGGGCGATTTTATAACGCAAAACGTGAAATGCAAAACGACGTTAAGACGTTTTACATTTCACGTTTAGAGTGACTCCAACGAATTTTCTTTGGGGTTAAATTCGTTCCTTCCCCAATTCGCTATAGTCTTTGCATAAAACACTACTAATTGGCTGGTTGACTACGTATTTATCAGGTACCTTCTTCCCAGGAGTTTAAGTATTTGACTTGCGCTGCTGTGAGGGTGTCGATTGAGATGCCCAGCGAGTCTAATTTAATGCGTGCAATTTCTTGATCAACTTCTAGCGGTACAGTGTGGACGGCATTAGCCAGCTTGCCTTTATTATCAACCAGATATTTGGCGGCCATTGCCTGACCAGCAAAGCTCATGTCCATTACGGCAGCCGGATGACCTTCGGCGGCAGCCAGATTGATCAAGCGGCCTTCACCGAGAATGTAGAGTTGACGGCCGTCTTGCATTACATATTCGTCTACAAACGGCCGTACACGACGCGGACCATTTTGTGACATTGCATTCAATGCTGTGATATTGATTTCAATATCAAAATGACCGGAGTTGGCCATCAAGGCGCCATTTTTCATCACCTCGAAATGGCGTTTGTCCATGACATGCATGTCGCCAGTCGCGCTGACAAAAATGTCACCAATTGGAGCAGCTTCAATCATCGGCATCACACGGAAACCATCCATAACTGCTTCCAGCGCTTTCAGATGATCGATTTCGGTGACAATGACATTGGCACCCAGACCACGCGCACGCATAGCAATACCACGACTGCACCAACCATACCCGGCGACAACCACATTACGACCGGCGATGAGGTAATTAGTGGCACGAATGATGCCGTCCATAGTGGATTGGCCAGTGCCATAACGATTGTCAAAAAGATGCTTGGTCAACGCATCGTTAACAGCCATCATCGGGAACTCCAAGGCGCCATCATTGGCCATCGCACGCAAGCGAACAATGCCTGTGGTGGTTTCTTCAGTGCCACCGATGACATTGGGCATGACTTCGCGCCGTGTCTTGTGCAGCGTGCTGACCAGGTCAGCGCCATCATCCATGATGATGTTGGGTTTGTGGTCGAGGACGGCATTGATGTGTTTGTGATAGGTCTCGTTGTCCTCACCTTTGATAGCATAAACAGGAATCTCGAAATGACTGACCAGCGAAGCTGCAACATCATCCTGAGTACTCAGCGGGTTACTGGCAGACAACATGACATCCGCCCCACCAGCTTGCAATGCAATCATTAGATTGGCGGTTTCGGTGGTAACATGCATTGTGCCACTAATGCGTAATCCGGCAAACGGCCGTTCATTGGCAAACTGCTCTTTGAGGCCGCGCAAAACATTCATCTCTTGCTGTGCCCATTCAATACGATGACGCCCACCAGTGGCGAGGTCTATATTTTTAATATCATAATCCATCAGAAAATTTCTCCTAAGAATTAACCACAGAGGACATAGAGAAAACCTCATGTTCTCTGTGTCCTCTGTGGTTAGTTATTTTGTGTACAAAATATTACGCTGTGGTTTCTACAGGTGCCAGGAGGGTATCCAAAGCACCTTGATCATCAAAATGTTCTCGATAACGTGTAACAAATTCAAGCGGCGTGAAGCTGTGACTTTGGGTGCCGACTTGTTCCAAAACGTAGGTTGAAGCCAGCGCCCCCATACGACCAGCTATATCCCAAGGCAACCCCAATTGAATACCACGCATCAAACCGGCGCGATAGGCATCCCCGGCACCAGTTGGTTCGACGATTTTTCGTGGCGGTACAGTGGGGATAATCCATTTATTGCCGTCTATTGTTAGTTCAGAGCCGTTTGCTCCTTTGGTGACCAATAGACCGCCAACTTTGTCCAAGATTTCGTTATCGCTCAAGCCGGTGCGGTCTTGGATCAGATGGTACTCATATTCATTGATCGATAAAAGATAACAACCCTCCAAACCAATGCGCAAATCTTCGCCGCTCAGACGGATGGTTTGTTGGCTGGAATCGTATATGTAGGGGATGTTTAACGCTTTACATTCGAGCGTATAGGCACGCATGGCATCGGGATCATTGGGGGAAATAATGGCTAGATCTGCATCGGCTGCATATTGAGCAAAGGTTAATTGTTTTGCGTGTGCCATCGCACCTGTATAAAAGCTGGCGATTTGATTGTGATCTTCGTCGGTGTTGACAAAGAAAGAGGCGGTGTAATCATCTTCGATTTCGATGATTGTGCTGGTGTCGACGCCATATTTTTCCAGCCAGAGACGATATTCAGCAAAATCTTGTCCGGCGGTAGCCATGACTGATGGACGGCCGCCTAGAAGCGCCATGGTGTAAGCGATGTTGGGGGCCGTGCCGCCGCGCTGCCGCTTCATTGAATCGACAAGAAAACTCAAACTGATGGTATGCAATTTGTCAGGCAAGATGACATCGGTGAATTTACCTGGAAACGACATCAAATAATCAAAGGCGATAGAGCCTGTTACAACGATCTTCATAAAAATTTTTCCTACACAAATTGTGAGACACATTCATTGTGTCCACAAAATAATAGCGCAGGCATGCAATAAATGAGCAGCACTACGCTTGTTATTCATCATTCTCTTCTTAAAACGAAACCATTTTGGGCAAATAATATTTAATGGCGCTGATTACTGTAAGTGAATCACATTACGTTTATGCTTACAATGTGGAAAGGTTCAGGTTGTTTCTGCTGGTTGGGCTTGTGGTTTTAAGATTGGTGTAAACCCCAAACGGTCACGCAGCATGGTCATCAAAGCGCGTACACCATCCCAACTGGTGATTTTTTTGCCTTCGGCATAAGTGCGTGGGTCATAGCTGATCGGTATCTCAATGATTTCATGGCCGGATAATAGAATTTTGTCGGGCAGTTCAAAGTCGAGGTTGAAGTCAGTGGTGGTCAGGTTGAGTGATTTGACGACATCACCTCGTACCATTTTGGTGGCGGTGGCGACGTCGGTGAGATGGCCACCAAAGAGAATGTTGGTAACGGCCGTTAACAATCTCACCCCCATATAAGCATGTGCATATTCATATTTGACTTCACCACCCAAGACTCGTGAGCCAAAAATTGCCGCCGCGTTGGTTTCATCGGCTTTGTTCACAAAACGAATATGCTCAGCCGGATCATATTCTGAATCCGCATCCTGGATAATCATATAATTGCCGCTCATGTGGTCGATGCCGGTGCGAATCGACATGCCTTTGCCCATATTTTGTTCGTGAAAAACAACTTGAATTTCAGGATCATCAATTTGTTGCAAATATTCGCGTGTGCCATCTGTTGAGCAATTATCAACCACAATAATTTCGCGGGTCCAGGCAGCACCGAGATCAACAGCTTGTGTTTGGGCGATTACACTGGCAATAGTCCCGATTTCGTTATAACAACAAATGATGACAGATAGTTTATGCATAATAAGTTTCGGCTAAAGTTCCTTGAAAAATTTAGCAAACATCGCTGTCATATAATCCATGCGTGCTTCATCCATGCCTGGATAAACACCAATGAAGAAACCGCCGCGCATCACCTTGTCCGATATTGACAAGTCACCAATCACACGATGGGGGATGCCTTTGTAGGCGGGTTGGCGCAAGATATTACCGGCAAAAATGAGGCGTGTTTGTACCATGTGCATTTCAAGAAAGCGAGTCAGTTCATAGCGCAGAAAAGGCGCATCTTCACGCACATATAATGGAAAGGCAAACCAGGAAGGATTCGCTTTGGTATGCCAGGTCGGCAGCATCAGAAATTCTTCAAACTGCTTGAATTTTTCGTATAGATAGTTGAAATTATATTTACGTTGGGCGATAAACTCGGGTGCTTTTTGCATTTGGGCCAGGCCCATTGCGGCCTGTGGATCGGTAAGCTTCAGGTTGTAACCAATTTCTGTGTAGAAATAACGGTGATCATAGAAGCCTTCAATGCCAGGCACTTCGCGCTCAAAGCGGATGCCGCATTTCCCATTGACAGGATTGTCATACTCACACCAACAGTCACGACCCCAATCACGCACCGAACGCGCAATTTTGGCTAAAAGCGGGCTGTTTGTGTAGACGGCGCCACCTTCGCCCATGGTAATGTGGTGGGCTGGATAGAAGCTAAGTGTTGCCATTTGCCCAAATGTGCCAGTCATTTTGCCGTTCCAGGTTGATCCCAATGCGTCACAGGTGTCTTCAAGCAAGTACAAACCATGCTGCTTGACGAAATCGACGATGATGTCCATATTGGCTGGATTGCCCAGCGTATGTGCAAAAAATAAACCGCGCGTGCGTGGTGAGAGCGCGGCTTCGAGTTGCTCGACATTCAGATTGTAATCGCCCAGACAACTGTCAATAAATACGGGTATGAGCCCGTTTTGCAAGATGGGATTGACGGTCGTAGGGAAACTGACGGCGGGGACAATGATTTCATCACCTGGTTTGAGAGGTTTGGATAGACGTTTGGAAGTGAGGGTGGTCATGGCAACCAGATTGGCAGAAGAACCGGAATTGACGGGAATTACTTCACGAACGCCTAAAAAATCACCGAGTGCTGTTTCAAATTGCTGCGCATAGGGACCGGCTGTGAGCCAAAAATCGAGTACGGCGCTGACCATGTTTTGCATTTCGACAGCATCGTAGACACGCCCTGCGTAATTGACCATAGTTTTGCCGGGGGTAAACGGCCGTTCTTTATGCACTTGTTGGTAGTATTCAGCAACTTGCGCCAGGATAGATTGACGCAGTTCTTCAGGTTCATTCATGGGTTGACTTGTCCAGGTAGTCGGTAGTTTCTGCTATTGGTGAAACCGACGCAAGATTATAACACAGGCGTTTGTATATCCAAGTGGGGCAAGGAATAATTAATGCGGCGTAGGATAATCGTTTATTGAGCGAGGACGGGCAGGGGATGGGGGGCAACGGCCGTTAACTGCCGGAGGTCGTCCATGGGCGTGGCTAAGAGAGCAATTAGGATGACAAATATGATAACAGCGGTTATAAGTAAATAAGTGTTGGGAGCGTGTGATAATAATTTGGTAATCATCCAAGTTCCTTGCTATGGCCATTATGACCATTTGATGCCTGCTTGGCTTTGGCTGTTGCCAACGTTTGTGCCACGTCACGAGCACGCCTGCGCAGACGTTCGGTTTGTTCATTAGCTTGTCTAATGCGTAGTTCAGCGGCTGCCAGGTCTGCAGCCAAACCATCCCGCTCTGCCTCCAGAGTACGCAACTGAGCCAGTTGTAATTTGATAACCTTGTCGTTTCCATTGGACTTTTGGCTGGGGCGTGCTGCTTGTTGGTGGCTGTTGGCAATAGATTGAGCGACAAAATCGGCCACACTTGTTAATAACTGTTTTTCAGCAATTAACCATTCTCTGCGTGTTTTTTTACCACCCACTAACAACATGCCAATTTGTTGACCTTTTGTGAGTAATGGCACGATTAACAACGAACCATAACTATCCAGGTTTAGTTTAGAATAAAAAGCTTGTAATTGGTCGGCAGCTAAACCATCAGGCTGCCATTCGACCAGCTCCATTTGGTTTGCAGCCAGACGAAAACCAGCCCACTCACTTAGATGAATTTTCCAACGACGCACATCTTCATTATCTTGTGTAGGGATATTGCTAATAAAACGGAGTGTACGGCCGTGTTGGTCAAACATGCCAATGGCAACAAATGAAGCATCAAATAAATCCGTCACCAGATTCAAATTCCTGTTCATGTTGGCTTGGGGATTCATGGCACGCACACTGTCGGCGGCATCTTCGAAGGCGTGGGCGAAGCGAGAAATGACGGTTGCATGCGCAACGGCCGTTTCCCGTAAAGGCTCCATCACATGCTCATAGGCAAAAACTGCCCACAATGCAAAGGCGACCATATAGCCAAGGCGCTGCCAGAATAAAATATGGCTTGTAAAATTAACTGTGTTTGTAGCTGACCACATTTGCAGCAAAGCAGCGACGAGCAGGACAATTAATATCAAGGCACGCGGCTGCATTTGATGGGGTTTTGTGACGAAGAGGTAAATGGTCCCAAAGGCACAAATTGCAATCGAAATCCAGCTCCCAATTTGTGCCTGTATCGTCGCCGGATAGGCTGTAATTTCGACGGCAAAAAGGGTTTGCCATGCAGCGGTGAAATAAATGGTCAGGATACCAGTTGCAAAAAGTGTGATCAACAGGATGATGTCGATTAAATGTGGGTAACGTGCCCAGCGCGGAATGAGTGCCCAGGTGATGAGGGCAGCGGTAGAAATGGCAACGGCCGTTTCCAATGGCGGTAATATCGTGGCGGCACGTTCGGCATCCCCGTTCATAGCCAGCCCAATGATCAACATCAGCAAGTGGACGCCAAAAATCCCCCCTGCTGCCCAAGCCATACGCAATGCTAAACTATCACTAGGATTGCGTCGTTGCCGTGCAAAAGACAAACCAAAGACGATTTGTAAAGCAAACAAAGTCACCAGGTGAAAAAGTAAACTTCCTGGTGATTCAGTAAATAATGTTGTAATTTGAGAAAATAAAAACATAAGTTATGCCAGACAGCCAAATGAATTTAGACAATAAATTTGTGACCAGCATAACAAAACACGATGGCAAGAGCTATGAAAGGATAGTTAATTCCATTCGCAGAACCTAATCCCCTTGACCTTCCGGTAGTTGTGGTTGATTATGGAATTTGACCGGCTCTTTCGATTCTTTACGGAAGCGCATATTGATTAACTCCACTGTAAAGGAGAAGAACATGGCAAAGTAGGCATAATTACGCAAATGTAATTCATGGGCCGCTTCAGCACTCCAGCCTTCTATCACCAGCATCGCACCAATCAGAATCAGGAAAGAGAGCGCCAAAATCTTCATCGTTGGATGTTTTTCGACGAATTCACTGATTACGCCAGATGCAGCAACCATTACAATCGCGGCCAATATAATTGCCGTGATCATGATGATCAAATTGCCTGAAAGACCAACGGCCGTTATCACAGAATCCAGTGAGAAAACCACATCAATCAACAAAATTTGTACTATCACACTGATAAAGGAAGTCGCTTTTTTTGTCGCGCTTTCTTCAATATGTTCTTCTGTTTCAAGCTTCTCATGAATTTCGAACGTGCTTTTGCCGATTAAGAAAAGTCCGCCACCAAGCAAAATCAAATCGCGACCAGATAACGGATTACCAAAAATTGTTACAACCGGCTCCGTTAATCGCATAATCCAGGTAATGCCAAGCAATAAAATGATCCGGCTGACAACCGCCAGACTAATGCCCAGTTTGCGTGCCCTATCGCGTTGACTTTCGGGCAGCTTGCCCGTTAAAATCGCAATGAAAATCACATTGTCTATGCCCAAGATAATCTCAAGCGCCAACAGCGTTAAAAGAGCAACCATATTTTCTGCAGTAAAAAGTTCGCTCATTTTACAATGACTCCACTCACATCACCTTCGGGTGGTGGGAATTGTGGATTTAGCTGACGTAAAGTGTCTACAATGACATGTGTAATTGCCAGATTACGATACCAGTTTTGATTGGATGGGATTACATACCAGGGGGCATATACGGTGCTTGTATTCTGCATCATTTCTTCAAAAGCCAGCATATAATCATCCCACTGTTTGCGTTTTTCCAAATCTTCAAACGAGAATTTCCAATTTTTTTCCGGCAAGTCGATCCGTTCCTGAAAACGTTCACGTTGTTCTTCTTTGGATATGTGAAGATAAAATTTTAAGATGATCGTGCCAGAATCGGTCAGCATTTTTTCAAAGTTATTGATATGGTCATAACGTGGTCGCCATACCGATTCGGGAACCAGATTATCTACACGCACAATCAGCACATCCTCATAATGTGAGCGATTAAATATGCCGATCATGCCTTTAGCTGGTACCGCCATGTGGACGCGCCACAGAAAATCGTGAGCGCGTTCAATCGTGGAAGGCGCCTTAAATGATGTAACCCGTACACCTTGTGGGTTAACCCCTTGTGTAACAGCACGGATCGTGCCATCTTTACCGCCGGCATCCATCGCCTGAAAGACGAGTAAAAGCTTGTGTTTGTTTTCGGCATATAATCTGGCTTGCAAATCTCGGAACTCTTTGCGTAACTTTTTGAATTTCTTTTCGGCTTTGTCACGGTTTTTATGGAACTTCTTGCCATCTGCCGGGGTAAAATTCAAATATATTTTTTGTCCTGGAGTGAGTCTGTGAGTGTGTGGCATGGAATTCCCCTTGAAATTAATGGAAGTGGCAGGTGGAAATTATTTTACCTGCCACTTTTACCTGCCAATATTATGCTTGTTTTGTTGCAGGCCCTTGATATTGGGCGTCACCAAATCCTAAGATCAAATATCCAATCGGAGTAAATAACCATAATAGGATGAGTGAAAACAGTGTGTCTTTGCCAAAAGATGTACCCATATCAATAGCAATCAGAATCCAGACAACAAAATTAACAAAGGGGATCAGCATCAATAAAAGCCACCACCACGGTTTGCCGATGATGCGCAAAATAATATAGATGTTGTAGATCGGGATGATGGAAGCCCAGCCCGGCTCGCCAGCTTTTGTAAAGGTCTTCCAGAAACCCGCAATGATCAAAATCACCATAACAAGCCAACAAATCATATAGACGCCGCCAAAAAGCGCGCCAAAAAAGCCACTGCCATCATCTTGCAGCATTGCCGTACTAACGAACGAAAAATCTGACATGAAAATCTCCTTAAATTGGTTGGTTGATAAATAAAATAAACCGATCCGTTGATCGTATGTTACACTTATACCCGAAGAATTATTGATATGCAATATTTGATGTTTTACGAATTTCAATTTTCCCAATATACTTGTTTATCTGTGCAATTGGAATACACCTGAATCAATCAAGGGGCATTCAGCCGGTCAGCTCTTAGCCAGTCAGCAAGGCATTAATTGGTCGGCATTGTTAATCAAAAAAACAAAAATGACAATGATTATGAAATGTTATCGATCAACAGTTATTGTTTGTGAACCAACTTCAGGCTGATTTGCTGAAATGCTGACTAGCTGAACGCTTAACTTTATTATTCTTTTTATCAAAATATATCAACGGAGGTTCAAATGGCAGAAAATCATGGCATGGTGGGAGATGTCTATTTCCCTGCACCAGAAATTATTGAGCAAGCGCATATACCTAACTACGAAAAAGTGCATGCAGAAGCGATGGCTGATTTACCTGGTTTTTGGGGGCGCATTGCTGCCGAAAATTTTGAATGGTATCAACCTTGGGAAAAAGTATTAGATGACCATAACGCGCCGTTTTACAAATGGTTTGTTGGTGCAAAAGTTAATATTATTCATAATGCCTTAGACCGTCATATGCGAACCTCAGTGCGTAACAAAGCAGCGCTCATTTTTGAAGGCGAGCCGGGCGATATGCGTACCTATACTTACCAGCAGTTGAATTATGAAGTATGTAAATTTGCTTCGGTGCTGCGTTCGTTGGGTGTTGCTAAGGGGGATCGGGTTACCATTTACATGGGACGTATTCCTGAATTGATGATTGCAATGTTGGCGTGTGCCAAAATCGGTGCCATGCACTCAGTTGTCTATGGTGGCTTTTCGACTGAAGCGTTGTTGGATCGTATTAATGACAGCCAATCTGAAGTGCTGGTGACTTGTGATGGTGCCTGGCTGCGTGGCAATATTGTACCTTTGAAAGAAATTGCTAATGCTGCGGTTGAGCGTGCCGATTCGATCCATAGTGTGGTGTGTGTCAAACGCACTGGTGAAGATGTCGAAATGGTGCCGGATCGTGATCATTGGTATCATGATTTGATGGCCTTGCCGATTGCAGATCCGCACTCGGCTACAGAGGTGATGGATGCTGAAGATCCGTTGTTTATCTTGTATACTTCTGGCACGACGGGCAAACCCAAAGCGATTTTGCATACACATGGTGGCTATATGGTCGGAACCGCGACCACGTTAAAGTGGGTTTTTGATATGAAACCGGAAGATGTTTGGTGGTGTGCGGCCGATCCTGGATGGATTACGGGACATAGTTATATCGTCTATTCACCGCTTATTTTGGGTGCTACGAGTTTTATGTATGAGGGTGCTCCGACCCATCCAAATCCGGATCGGTGGTGGTCGATGATCGCCCAATATGGCATCACGATTTTGTATACAGCCCCGACGGCGATTCGTGGTTTGATGCGTTTTGGTGAAAACTGGCCGAATTTGCATGATTTATCTTCTTTGCGTTTATTGGGGTCTGTAGGTGAACCGATTAACCCCGCTGCATGGAGCTGGTATTATCGAGTTATCGGTAAAGAACGCTGTCCGATTATGGATACGTGGTGGCAAACGGAGACGGGCAATTTCATGATTACGCCGCTGCCTTCGGTGCCATTGAAGCCGGGTTCTGGTACGCGTGGTTTCCCCGGCGTAGATATCGATGTGGTTGACGAAGAGGGTGAACCGGTTGGCGTTAATGAAGAAGGATATTTAGTGATTAAACGGCCGTGGCCGGCCATGCTGCGTACTATCTTTGGTGATCCAGACCGTTATGTGCGCCAATATTGGAGCCGTTATGAAGAACAAGGTTGGTATTTGCCGGGTGACAGCGCCAAAAAAGATGAAGACGGTTATATCTGGATAATCGGCCGTATCGATGATGTGATTAAAGTCTCAGGTTATCGTTTGGGAACGGCCGAAGTCGAAAGCGCGTTGGTGAGCCATGCGGCGGTGGCGGAAGCGGCCGTCATTGGCATTCCCGATCAACTCAGAGGCAATATCATCAAAGCATTTTGTATTTTACGTGACGGATTTGAACCCAGCGATAAATTAAGTGCTGAGTTACGTGATCACGTGGGCCATGAAGTCGGCCCGATTGCAAAACCGACCACAGTTGATTTTGTGGATGAACTACCGAAGACACGCTCCGGCAAGATCATGCGCCGGGTCTTGAAAGCAAAAGTTCTGGGTGAGGAATTGGGTGATTTGTCAACGTTGGCAAACTGATTAGCGGGTCAGCACTTCAGTTGGCCAGCCTAATATGCTGGCCAACTGAAGTGTTGGCTATTCCTTATATGGGAAGCGAACGATCTCTATCGTCTGTGATGCGATCTTGATATTTGCCTTTGCAAAGTCTAACAATATACGTTGATTCACTTCATTGCGAAAAGCACGCCGTGAATCGTTATCTACTGGATAAACCATCCCCATTTCTATCCAATTGTCAGTTAATTTAACAAAAACCCGTGGCTCTAAAGATGTTATCTTCACGGCCAGTTTGCGCCGCGCCAGTCGCCGTTGTTCCTCTGCACGCGGCAGCAGATTTTGATATTGTGGATGTTCCCGAACTGCTGTAACCATCAGCGTGATCGCTTTTTGCCAGTCAGATTCATAGGTGACTGGAAGGCTAATTTCATCCCAGATAAAGCGAATGTAGGCAGAGTAATTATATAGAGGTTCTTTGAAGATCAAGGCATTTGATACAGTAACGATACGGCCTGTGTTGTGATCCCCTTGCAGCCAGTTGCCAATCTCCATCAAGGTTGTGCGTAAGATACTGACATCGACGACATCGCCACGAATATTGCCAGTTTCGATACGGTCGCCGATTGAAAACGGCCGTCCACTGATGATGGTTAACCAACCAGCAAAACTGCCAATCACTTCTTGCAAAGCAAAGGCGATGCCAGCCGCCATAATTCCTAAGGCAACTGATAAATCACCAAGTCCTTCAATCCATACTCCAAAAATCAAAAGCGCAGCCAAAATGCTGATCAAATATGTGATAGCTTTGCGAACAGTATAAATATGCGGGCTGTCATCAGAAATTCTTTGAATTGTAAGAAATGTCATCAAACGAGAAAGAATATTCTGACCCAGTAGAATTAGGACAGTGAGAATGAGCTTTTGATACAGGTCGTTTGACCAGATTGAATTCAATGCCTCAACCATTTTTCCACATCATACACTATAAATTAAGCGAAATGATGACCTTGGCGGCACAGTAGTTTGATTGTTAACTCTGAAAGAGTGTCTAGAAATTACTTTACAGTTTGCATTCCGTTAGTTTTCCAAGAACTTAGGCGAACTGATGGGAACTTGATAACGGGCAACTAATAGACATTAAGATGATGTTTTGGTTTGTAGTAACCGCTTCGGCGGTGTGGGCGCTGGAAGGTGCCCACGACTAAAGTCGTCACTACAAACCCGAAATGTTTTTCATAACATCTACACTTACGAATTGGCTGAACGCCACCAACGGTAATATTTGTTGCGCAGCTCCTCACGACTTGGCAAAGGGAAGAAAACTAATTTTTCCATGTTGCCAATGAAAATACCGTTATTGATCATGCGGTAGGGATATTCGGTTTTATGCACGCGGTCGACCATTTTGGTGTGTACAGTTTTCGTTTTTAAATCTAACAAACATTCACGCAAATGGTGAACGCGGTCATAGGGCAAATCTTTTAGTTCGCCAAATTCGGGATCAATCGCCAGATCACCAAGCCTTAAATCCACAAAACAAACGGCTGGTAAATGAATCATACTAGTAGGGTCTTGGGTCAGGAAGCGATAAAATTCCAGCGGATCGAGTGTGCTGACAACCAAAGGATTGACTGGTGCGATTTCCTGATACATATATAGTCCGGACTCTTCCACCGGGTTTGTGCGACTGCGTTCCAGGCTTAATGTTTCACCAAACTGAGTAACCAGGTAGAGCGTTTTCAAGTCCTGGATCGGTATGTGTTCCAACACGCGGTAGGTGGCAATATAAACTGATTTTTTGGGTTCCCCATCATCATGTGGCACACAGCGTGCGATCCCTTCCTCGATAGGGAAAAAATCATGCCTGAAATCAGGGTCTAATTCGACAAACATAGCTTGTCCACGCACCTTTTTACGGTATCCCACGGAATAGTAGGTGCCAAATTCTTCCGGCGGCAGCATAGATGCAATTAACGCCTCTGGAATTAGGGACAAATATAGATGTACAGTCATGAAAACTTCCTCTCTTTGCTTACTTGATTTTTAATATCTAAATTATAGCGGTTTTTTCTTCCGTAGTCGTCTCTAAATTGATAACGGCTTGTTTTTTAGAACGCGTGATCGCCCACCACAGTAGACCTAACAAGATGACTGAGACAACGGCCGTTCCTATACTCAAACCTTGATAACGCACAATAATTGGTGCAATGATCAAGCTGACCAGGTTGACTACTTTAATCATCGGATTCAAAGCGGGACCGGCCGTATCCTTTAAGGGATCGCCAACCGTATCGCCAACCACACCAGCCTTATGTCGCTCCGAACCTTTACCTGTGTTTGCCTCCAGGTCGCGATCTTCATCTTCAATAATTTTCTTGGCATTATCCCAGGCACCACCAGCCGTAGACATAAATACCGCCAATAATAATCCGGAAGCAATGATACCAGCTTGAAAACCACCGAGCGCTTCTACATTAAGTAACAAGCCTACCACGATAGGCGTCACAACGGCAAGAATTGCCAAATTTACCAAATCACGCTGGGCAGAATTGGTCGAAATCTCAACCGGACGCGCATAATCTGGCTTGACTGTACCTTCCAAAATGCCAGGAATACGAAACTGGCGGCGCACTTCTTCTACCATCTGACCTGCTGCCCGGCTCACCGATTTGATTGCTAGCGAGGAAAACAGCCATGGCAAAGCGGCCCCTAGCAGCAGGCCAATGAAGACAAGAGGCTGCGAAATGCGAATACCGCTTGCCAATGCCTCTGGGTCAATTTTGCCGACGTCTGTGATGAAAGAGCCAAAAAGCGAAACGGCCGCTATCACGGCTGAGCCAATCGCAATCCCTTTTGTGATCGCCTTGGTTGTGTTACCTACAGAATCAAGATCTGCCATGATTTGACGCGCATCATCATCTAAACCAACCATCTCGCCGATGCCGTTGGCATTATCGGAAATGGGGCCAAAAGAGTCCATGGCTACATTATTGCCCGTGAGTGTCAACATGCCAATACCAGTCATCGCAACACCATATAAAACAAAGGTGACTTGTGCAATAGAGGCCGTAGGCACTGTACCGGCGACGACATAACGTTCTACAGGCACATTAAAATAAATCAATACTGCTGCCAGAATCGTCCCCGCAATGACAACAGCGTTCCACACCCCTGACTCATATCCTTCAGCCAAACCGGCTAAAATGGTTGTAGCTGGACCGCCTGTGGTGCTGTCTTTGATTTCCTGCACTGGTTTACCATGTGTGCCCGTGAAATAATCGGTTAAACGGTCGATAATGATGGCTAAAACAACACCGGCTGTGACTGATAGAAACGGCCGCCACCAACCTCCAGGTACATCACGCATATATGTGGCTGACACCACCAAAAACAAAATCACTGATATCGCTGCGGATGTTAAGAAGCCACGGAATATTGCCTTCATCGCATCGCCGCGTTCATCCGATTCACCCTTGACCAGATAAGTACCAAAAATGGAAGCCAGAACACCAATGCCACGAATGAGCAGCGGAAATATGATCCAGTGAATGTTGCCGGTGATGGATGCCAGCGCAATACCTAAAATTAATCCAGAAACAATGGTGACTTCATAAGATTCAAAGATATCGGCAGCCATACCCGCACAATCGCCCACATTGTCGCCGACGAGATCCGCAATTACAGCTGCATTACGTGGATCATCTTCGGGCAAATCCTTTTCTACTTTGCCTACCAAGTCGGCGCCAACGTCGGCCGCTTTGGTGAAAATACCGCCGCCCACACGCATGAACAAGGCGATTAGTGTGGCGCCAAAGCCGAAACCGAGCAAGGCATCAGGTGCTGCTTTGGCAAAATACATAAAAATTGCTGTGCCTCCGAGCAGACCAAGTCCATCAGTTAACATTCCGGTGATTGTGCCGGAGCGATAAGCAATACGCAGTGCGTCGCTAAAGCTGGTGCGTGCAGCTGCAGCCACACGCACGTTTCCTTGCACTGCCATGCGCATACCTAGTTGACCGACAATGAGTGAAAAAGTAGCTCCCAGCACAAAAGCGATTGCACGCCCAAATCCGATAAATAAACGAATCCTTTCTTCTGTATAACCGTCGAAACGTTCCATGGCTTCAGTGGTGGGAGGAACGATATATACGCTGAGGAAGAGAGCTACTGTGAGTATTGCGATAAAGGGAATTATGCTGCGTAACTGCCGATTGAGATAGGCATCGGCACCCAAGCGAATGGCGCCCCAAACTTCTTGCATTTCGGCTGTGCCTTTATCTTCGCGCATGATTTGATTACGCAAATACAAAGCGTAAAGCAATCCTAAAACGGCGATACCAAGCACTGCCCATAAGGCATATGTTTCAAAGGGGGACAGATTCAAAGTACTCATTACTGAAA
The DNA here is from genome assembly GCA_020432765.1 of Anaerolineales bacterium. Classification (GTDB taxonomy): domain Bacteria; phylum Chloroflexota; class Anaerolineae; order Promineifilales; family Promineifilaceae; genus JAACFF01. Next base: position 24,522 of record JAGRDI010000122.1, read on the forward strand.
AATCTCCTCTCGATGATTGATGGCTCAATCACCGTATGTACTACAAGGGCTGATAATAAAGGCATTGATAATTACAAAAAAGATTACCGCTAGCCAACATTATGCATGTAGGTTGATTAAAAATGACAGTGCTGTTTGTCATGTGTATTTATGTCTTTTGTCATTGATGCAGCCAGCAGGGAAACCACAGTTATTTGCGCCGCAAAAACGGTCTGTTTTGCATCTCTATTCTGGCAGTTATGGTTTGACAGTGATTGTGACATTCGTTACAATCGCGGGCTTGTTACTAATAAAGAAGTAGCATTCCCACTATTTCTTGGAGGTTCGAATTACATTTATGGAAGAAACGATCTTATATGCACAAGAGGCGGTTGGACGGCCGTCGATTCCCGCGCTGTGGTGGTTTGCGCCTCTTGCAGCCATTATTGCCTTGTTATATGCCTATCATTTCTATCGAGGAGTGATGTTTAACAGCGAAGGCACCGATCGTATGATCGAAATTGCTCAGGCTGTGCGGGAAGGTGCTATGGCATATCTGACACGTCAATACAGAGTTGTGACGTTTGTCTTTATCGGTCTTTTTGTGGTCTTTTTAATCATGGCTTATCTTGGGCTGCAAAATCCAATTGTGCCATTTGCTTTCCTGACCGGCGGTATCTTTTCAGCCTTATGTGGCTTTATTGGTATGAAGGCGGCTACAAACGCTTCTGCACGTGCCGCAAATGCGGCCGGTGAAAGTTTAAACGGTGGTTTGCAAGTTGCTTTGCGTGCCGGTGCTGTGATGGGTTTTGTGGTAGTTGGTTTTGCGCTGTTGGATATTACTGTCTGGTTTTTGATTCTGTATTATATTTTCCCGGCCGTATTGCCTAACAATTTTATCAGTGTGGCTGCCAATCCTTTGCCGGTCATCACGGCGACGATGTTGAGCTTTGGTATGGGTGCTTCCACACAAGCGTTGTTTGCGCGTGTGGGCGGTGGTATTTATACCAAAGCTGCTGATGTTGGAGCTGATTTGGTAGGTAAGGTCGAAGCCGGCATTCCAGAAGATGATCCCCGCAATCCGGCGACTATCGCTGATAATGTGGGTGATAATGTAGGTGATGTCGCTGGTATGGGTGCTGACTTGTACGAATCCTATGCGGGTTCGATTTTGGCCACTTCTGCTTTGGGAGTAGCGGCCGTTGCTTCCTCAGGTGTTGCTTTTTGGGCAGGTAGCAGTTTGCTTGAAATGCAATTGCGTTTCATATCTGCGCCGCTTGTTCTGGCTGCGATTGGTGTGGTTCTTTCTATCATGGCGATTTATTTGGTGCGGGCGAAAGATGATGCTACCCAATCTCAATTGATTGCAGCGCTTAGTCGTGGTTTGTATGGCAGTTCGCTTGGTATTGCTATTTTGGCTCTGCCAATGCTCTATTTCTTGGGTATACCCAACTATGTTCAGGTTTGGATTGCAGTTCTCGCCGGGCTTGTTGTTGGAATGGTCGTTGGCAAAGCGACTGAATATTATACATCCCATGCATATAAGCCAACGCGGAGTATCGCCGAACAGGCCGAAATTAGTTCCGCAACTGCGCTTATCGAAGGTATGGCCGTCGGTATGGAGTCTGTCGGTGTGCCGGTATTGGCTGTGGTTGTCGGTATTGCGGCCAGCTTTTTTATAGTTGGTGGTAGTTCAAATATCCTGATGGGTTTATATGGGGTTGGGATTGCGGCTGTGGCGATGCTTTCAACGCTTGGTTTTACGTTGGCAACTGATGCGTATGGACCGATTGCTGATAATGCGGGCGGTAATGCAGAAATGGCTGAATTGGGTTCACATGTGCGCACGCGCACAGACCAGCTAGATGCTGTTGGTAATACAACCGCTGCAATTGGCAAAGGATTTGCAATTGGCTCTGCTGCTTTGACTTCATTGGCATTAATGGCGGCTTATCTTGAAGAAGTTCGACTTGTCTTGTTAGAACTGCAAGGTATTGAAGAAGTGAGTATTGCTGGACAAATTGTGGCCGTAGCGTCAATGACTATTGAGGACTTTGTCTCTTACTTCAATTTGACGTTGTTGAACCCATCTGTATTAATTGGTTTGTTCATTGGTGCAGCGACAGCCTTCTATTTTTCGGCGATGACGATGCGTGCTGTCGGGCGTGCGGCCGCCGGTATGGTAGATGAAGTACGGCGGCAGTTTCGCGAGAATCCCGGGATTCTTGCGGGAACATCTAGACCAGATTATGCGGCATGCGTTGATATTAGTACGGCTTCCGCGCA
>JAGRDI010000123.1:0-29408 GCA_020432765.1 Anaerolineales bacterium
TCATTGGCATGAAACTCAATCTGGAGATGCGGCAACTGCACTGTATTTGGGATATTTTGCTTTGTATCCCCACAAACGGCCGATTCCACCCAAAACAAAAACCAGCAGCTTTGTCATTATTACTGGCACATGCGGGTCGTAACTATCAGCTTTGGGCGCAACAACCGCCAATTGCAACAAATTAGGCATCCCTTTAGCATTCACATTGCCATCTGCAGCCAGCCCAAACACAGTTTCCCAATAAGTCTGCAATTCACCAGCGGGACGCACATCAGTAATGAAACGCAGCTCACTATCTCCCGCATTCCAGAAGGTGTGCGGCGTGCCGGGTGGGATAAGCTGTTGTTCGCCCATACCTAATACACGCCGCTCACCATCCAGAATTACCCCAAGCTGCCCCTCGACGACTTCAAACCGCTCTGTACATTTCAGGTGCATGTGCAATGGGATCGCAGGTTTATTTTCTGGCTCCACGACGCCATATTCAATCTGCAAAAGCTCGCCATTGGTTTGCGCACCTATCTGCAAAAAAGTCACCCAATGACCAATCACTGGATTTCTAACTGTTTTCAGCATCCTCTCACCCTCCATGTTTATGTTTTTACAGCAAACTAACACGAATTCAATCATATTTCGTATTAATCGCTGCGAATCAGTGAAACAGCTTACGCTACAGCCGTTACCAAACTATGCCCCGGTACCTTCGACAATTTCTGATCCTTAATCCCATTAAAACCTGCATGTGTCAGCATTGAAGTTAACTCTGCATCCGAAAAGATACGGCCGTCGGCAAACAAATAATACATAAATCCAATCAGCCGCACGAGTGCTTCTGAAGCTGAACCAAACACATCCCCTTCAACCTGTTCCAAAATGGCAACCTTGCCGCCGGGTATGAGCGCGGCATTCGCTTTTGCTAACAATTTTTCATTGGTCGGAATATCGAAGTGGTGCAGCACATTAAACAACAAAATCAGATCATGATTAGTCCCCCAATCCAACTGCCAAAAATCGCCCGCATACAACTCTATACGCTGATCTAACTTATGGGTGCTAACATGCCGTTCGGCCGTTTTCAGAGCCATTTCGCTGTCAATCACGGTGGCGTGCAGGTCAGGATAAGCTTCACAAAACAAAACAGTGAAGACACCATGCCCACCACCTACATCTAGCAAGCGTCCGGCCTGCTGTGGTAAGCCGATTTTTTTGATGATTTCTGGACCCGAAATATTGGCATTACCAACCATCATTTGTTGGAATGCATCTGAAATCGCCGGGTCTTGGGTCACAAATTCATAAAAATCATATGGCCGTTTCCCGCTCATGACCACATCTCCAGCCTGCGGCCACAATTCGCGCAAAAACAAGTCCCAACATTTTGTCCCAGAAACAATGTCCAATGAATCACTATCCAGAAACCACTTTTGTGTCATGGATGTATTATGGTAACGGCCGTTGTTCACATCCACATACCCAATTGCACGCAAAGCTTCCAGCAAACGCTGCGTGCCCCGTAAATGGCTGTTTAATCTTTGTGTTAATTCGGCGGGGGTAGCGGAAGCTTCTGCCAGTAAATTGAAGATGTTGAGTTGAACGGCCGTACTCACCACCTGGTAAGCGAGCGCCCCACCCAAATCCAACATCGGGGCTGGTCCCGCATTAAGACGGTAAAAAGCAAAACGTTCCAAAAAGTTCGGTTTTATCGGCATAATATCTATTCCTTATATTGCGGGGACAAAATCACATATCTGCCCTTACAATCAAAGATACCATGCCCACATTCCCAATGTCATGAGACTATGCACCTATTCCCCTCAGGAAATATGCGGCAACACCTGGATCAAAAAAGGCGGGAATGTATCCCGCCCTTTATCAGGCTTTCGTTTTTGCTGCTTTTTCCGGCTGCTTTTCCTTCAAGCCACAGGCTGAGCACTCTAACATTTTGCCTTGGATCGGCACCATTAGACCGTCACATTTGCCGGTGGGATCAACCTCCGGTTTTTTCCAGCTTGTCCACTCACAATCGGGATAGCGATTGCAGCCGTAGAAGATGCGCCCTTTGCGTGTGTGTCTTTCGATGATGTCACCCCCATTTGGACAAGCAACCCCAATATAGGTCAGGATTTGTTCAGTAAAACGACATTTGGGGAAAGTGCTGCAACCAATGAAACGGCCGTACCGTCCTTCACGATATACCAACACTTCACCACAGGTGGGACACACCCGATTCGGAACAACTTCAGGTTCTTTTTTCAGATCAAGTTTCGGCAAGGCCGCGTCTGCTTTTTCCAAGTTCTTTTCAAAACGAGTATAAAAATCACGCAAAACCGGTACCCATGGCTTGCCTTCTGCAATTTCATCGAGATCATCTTCCATACGTGCGGTGAAATCCGCCGACAAGACATTGGGGAAATATTCCACCAACAAATCATTAACGATTGCCCCGGTTTCAGTCGGATACAAGCGTTTGTTTTCACGCTCCACATAATCACGATTCTGTATTGTCGAGATAATTGACGCATAAGTACTCGGTCGGCCGATCCCATTTTCTTCCAACGCACGCACCAATGTCGCCTCTGTGAAGCGCGGTGGGGGCTGCGTAAAATGTTGCTTGGGCAGCAGTTTCAACATATCCACCTGCTCGGCTTGTTGCAAATCAGCCGGCACCGGATTATCACCATTTTCTTCGTCTTCATCTGAGTCTTCAGATTTAGTTTCTTCATATAACGCCAGGAAACCGCGAAAATGCAAGGTTGACCCTGTGGCGCGGAATAAATACGGCCGTTTCGCGGCCACAATCGCTTCATCTCCAGCCCAAATATCAGCCGAAACCGTATCATAAATAGCCGGCGACATCTGGCTGGCCACAAAGCGATCCCAAATCAATTTATACAAGCGATGCTGATCACGGCTCAAATGAGATTTCACGATCTTTGGACTGCGCCTAACGCCAGTCGGCCGAACAGCCTCATGTGCTTCTTGAGCGGTTTTAGCGCGTGTTTTGTAAGTTGGTGGTTGCTCCGGTATGTAATCCGCCCCATATTTGTTAACCACAAAATCGCGGGCTTCATTCTGCGCATCTTTTGAAACCGTAACACTGTCAGTGCGCATATAAGTAATTAAACCAACCGCACCATCAGCCAGACCAACATCGACGCCTTCATACAATTGCTGGGCAATCCGCATCGTTTTGCTTGTCCCAAAACCAAGGCGGCGTGATGCTTCCTGCTGCAAGGTGCTGGTTGTAAAAGGGGCGGCCGGCTTGCGTGTACGTTTACCCAAACGCACTTTACCCACTGTCCAAGCAGCTTTTTCAAGCATCTGCAAATGGGGAGCCATATCGGCTTCAGAATTCAGTTCAGGATCTTTGGCATCGATTTTATGTAATTTGGCTGTGAAATAGGGTCGAGGTGATTGGCTGCGTGTTGGGATGCGGCTTATGTTGGCCGCCAATGTCCAATATTCGACTGGCTCAAACGCATCAATCGCACGCTCGCGTTCAACTACCAGCCGCACAGCCACCGATTGTACGCGGCCGGCCGATAAACGTCCCCGCACCTTACGCCACAATAATGGGCTGAGTTTGTAACCTACTAAGCGGTCCAGAATCCGCCGTGCTTGCTGCGCATCGACCCGATCCATATCGATTTCACGCGGATGTTCAAAAGCTGCCTGAACGGCCGTTTTTGTGATCTCATTAAATACCACCCGTTTCGTCCGTTCCGGCTCCATCTCTGCTGATTCAAGCACATGCCAGGCAATTGCTTCACCTTCACGATCCGGGTCAGTTGCCAAATAGATTTCTTTTGCTTTAGCAGCAGCGGCCGTTAACTCTTTGACCAGTTTGCGTTTATCATTGGGAACGCGATATTCTGGCTCAAAATCATGCTCAATGTCTACACTCAAACGAGATTTAAGCAAATCGCGTACATGCCCCACACTTGATTTGACCGTGTAACCGCTGCCCAAATAACGACCTATCGTTTTTGCCTTAGCAGGCGATTCTACAATAACCAATTTGCCGGCACGTCTGGTTTGTTTTGTTTTCTTAGCAGATGTTTTCTTCGTAGTTGACTTTTTACGCTTAGATTTTGAAGATTTTTGCTTTGAGCGGGGGCTGATTTCTGGTTTTGGCAAGGTTTCATGGGCTTCTGTATATCCCATTTTATAAATCGTGCCGCCACAAACTGCGCAAGTTGCACGTGTGCCAGGAGACCCACTTGCCGACCATTCCGGCTTTGGCTCCACCATCTCACGTTTTTCTTTACACTTCAAACAGTACCCCACCATCGTTGCTTCTTCGCTCATATTTTACTCTGTGCTCTCTGTGTCCTCTGTGGTAAAAACTCCCAGACGAATACAACAGCCTATTGCTTAACTAAACGACTCTAAATTTGTCCCTTCAAGACCATTCACAACATTTTTCACTAGAGGAATATGATCTTTATGAACAACGAGAACCGCATCTTCGGTATTCACGACAATCATGCCATCAAGGCCAATCGCCACTAACAGTTTATCATCCTGATAATTATAGACAAGGCTATCTTGACTATTTTCGATGATCACATTCCCTAAAGTTACAGTCGAATGCGGATCAGGATTAATCGCTTCTTTCAGTGCATATAACGATCCGGGGTCACTCCAGCCCAAAGCACCATGTAAGACAATTGCCCTATCCGGTAAGACATGCGTCAAAACTGCATCATCAAAACTGATGCTTTCAATTGTCGGATAAATTGCGCGTAAAGTTGCCGGGTAATCTGATTTTCCAATTGTCGTTTGGATAGCAGATAGTTTTTCCCACATGGTCGGCTGATACAGCGCATACATTTCTTGTACAAATCCAGGCGTGGTCACAAAATAACCCGTATTCCATACATGGCTGTTTGCAGCAAACATCTTCTGGCAAACATCCAATGCAGGTCGATAAGTCAATGATGTATATTGATAATAGGGTGTCGCATCAAATTGACCTAATTGATCACCTAGCGCCAACCAGCCAAGATTTTCATTGGGGAAACGCGGCGTTTCTCCAATAAATAAAATATCGTTATTAGGGTCACGCAGCAATTCTTCGGCGATTGCCAATAAATGCAAGAATTTAGGCACTTCTTCCAGATAACTATCGCCCCAAATAATGGCAACCGGTTCCTCCGCAGCAGATGGGTCTGTTGCTACTAAATGCGCCATCGCCAAGCCAACTGCCGCCGCCAAATCACGACGTGTCGGCTCACCGATCACATGCGTTGGATCAATTGCAGGTAATTGTTCACGAACAATATGTTTATAAAGTTCATTGGTCGAAAGAAAAATATTGTCCGCACCATACGTGGTAAAAACGCGATCAACAGCTAGCTGCAAGGTAGATTTGTCGCCCAAGATGGGTTCGAACTGCTTCGGTGATTTCTGTCGGCTAATCGGCCAAAGCCGCCGCCCCGAACCACCAGCGAAGATGACAATTTTCATGAGTCAGTTATTCCTTTTCGTCTTGGCTGGTTTGATATTCAGGATCCGGTTCACGCATGACGACATAATTTAGTCCACCAACTTGTTGAACCATCCCTTTAAGTTCCATTAAAGTGAGGGTGCTGCTGACTTGTCCGCTGGGCAATCCGGCGGCGCGGCTGAGATCATCAATATGCACAGGTTGTTGGGATAGATGTGCTAACAAAGCTGCTTCTTCTGGCGTGTCTGGCAAGATTTTTTGAACGGCCGTTTTCTCTAACACCATCGCCAAATTCAATTCATCCAATACATCCTCAACACAAGTCACCAGTTTAGCACCTTGTTGAATCAGGCGATTGGGACCTTTGCTAGCCGGCCAATTAATGTTACCCGGCACTGCAAAAACGTCACGCCCCTGCTCCAAAGCAAAACGTGACGTGATCAAGGCACCACTGCGTTCGCCAGCCTCAACCACAATGACACCCAATGACAAGCCGCTAATAATACGGTTGCGCGGCGGGAAATTCTTCGCTTCTGGTTTTACTCCCAGGCTATATTCTGAAATGACTGCACCACGGCCGTCAGAGATACGTTCGGCTAATTGCCGGTTTTCAGACGGATAAATACAATCCAAACCTGATCCTAATACAGCAATCGTCCGCCCACCAGCATCCAAAGCAGTTTGATGTGCAACTGCGTCGATGCCACGTGCTAATCCACTAATGATAGTTACTCCATTGCGCACTAAGCCCGCCACCAGTTCACGTGTGACTTGACGGCCGTATTGTGTCAATCGTCGTGTGCCAACCACAGCTACCGCCCATCGATCGATGTCTGCGAGACGGCCGTCTAGATATAAAAGTGGTGGTGCCCCATCAACCTCACGTAAATATGCCGGATAATCGTCAGAGTCCCAGGTTAACAATGTAATGCCAGCCGCTTCAACAGCCGCCATAGCTTTATCCAGATCCAATGTAGGTCGCGTTTCAAGAAAGCTTTTGATGGCACGTTGATCAAAACCCAACTTTTTGAGTTGCAATTCATTTGCCTGCCAGGCAGCTTCAAGGCTGCCAAAAGCGCCCAGTAACGCTTGAACCTTGGCAGTTCCAATGCCTTTGACAAGATTAAAACCCAACCAATATTTCAAATCTGACATTTTAGACTAAACCTGGCAGAAGGTTGACTAGCATACGGCCGTTCTCAAAATCGATCTCAACGATTACATCAGGAATATCAGGAAGCAAGATTTCACCTCTCGCCCCTTGCACGATAAACACATTGTTCGCCCCGGTTTCCAAAATTTGCGTGAGTTCGCCAAGATGTTCACTTTCATCGCTGTACACCGCCAGGGTATTCTCCACAAGGCTGTACACCTGGAGCCCTATTAATCGATATAGAAAGTACTCATCGTCTTCTAAAGGGATTGCTTCTTCTTCAGGCAGTTGCAGCCACGCACCGCGTAAACGCTCAACCGCATCGCGACTCTCAAAGCCAGCTAGTTTCAACAAAACAAAATTCTTATGTAAACGAACACTTTCGACAGCAACTGGCTGCGGGTCTTCTTTACCCACAAAAACAGTATCGATCCAAGAGAATCTTTCGGGCGAATCGGTATGCGGCATAACACGCATCTCACCATGGACACCATGGGGTTTTAATATCTCCCCAATCACCAAAAAACGAGGCTCAGTGTCATTTTTCACTGAGCCTCGCTGGCTGTCGTCACGTTCTTGATAACTTTTGTTAGTCAAAATGGACCACTTCCTTAATCAAATTCTACCAACTCCAAAGCAACACGTTTGCCCTGTTTGGCTGCGGCTACATTCAAAAGCGTGCGAATCGCATTAATGATACGGCCGCGCTTGCCAATAACTCGACCCATATCTTCAGCAGCAACAGTCAATTCGAGGAGAATCGTCGGCCCGCCCACCTCAACAACAGAAACCTCGTCAGGCTTTTCGACCAACCCTTTAACGATGTATTCAACGAGTTCTTTCATGATTCAGTAAACAAGCCAAATTGGGCTTATTCTTCCTCATCACCATCAAAAACATCTTTTACTTCTTCGACGACTTCAGCAACAGCGTCTTTGACTTTGTCAAAGAAAGATTCTTCTGCTGCTTCCTCAATCGCTTCCGCAACGACAGCTTCCTCAATAATTTCTTCTTCGATTGCTACTTCCAACGGCACACCGCTGTATTCGGCGACCAATGCGTCGATACTTTCACCAGCATGTAAACGCGCCAAGCGATCATACGTGCCCTGTTTTTCGAGTAAGCGCTTAACGGTGTCAGAAGGCTGTGCACCAACACTAAGCCAATATAAAGCACGATTTTCTTCTATCGTGAATTCGGTCGGTTGTTTCATTGGAAAATAATTACCAATTCGCTCAACGATACGGCCGTCACGCTTTGACTCAGAATTAGCTACGACGACACGATAACTTGGTTGTTTCTTTTTGCCTGTGCGACTTAAACGGATTCGCAACATAATTTCACTTCATCTCCAAACAATTTTTATTTTAGATTTTGTCAAATCGAGCACTCCAACAACATTATTTTGTGGATAAGCTCGCGGCCGGTCTCCTGGCCGTATCACCTGTGTGCGGTGCTGCGTATTGTACCCCACGAATGGACGGTCTAGAGGTAAATGCTGTGCACCTAAAAAAGGCTGGAGATCTGAGCGAGGGCAAGGATTGCCAATCTCCGAATCCATATCTATTAATTAAAACTTTTTTCATGTCATACCCACGTAACCGGGTATCCAATTAAAGATTCCTGCCCATGCAGGAATGACAAACTTAACACAAAAGTAGTTACTGACCAAGTCCACCAAACAGAGAACCCAGGCCACCCATACCACCACGACCGCCGCGACGGCCGCCGCCTTTGCGTAATTGTTTCATCATGCGCTGCATCTCGCGAAACTGCTTGAGCAGTTGATTCACTTCCTGCACAGATGTACCCGAACCACCAGCTATACGACGTTTGCGACTGGCCTTAATCATCTTTGGATTACGCCGCTCCTGCAATGTCATCGAATAAATGATGGCCTCAATGCGTTTCAAATCATCCTCAGCATTGCTCATGTCTACGTCTTTAGACATTTTGTTCATGCCGGGAATCATATCCATGATCTTACCAAGCGGACCTAACCGCTTGATCTGCTGCATCTGCTTAAGAAAATCTTCCAGGTTAAAATCGCCACTCATCAGCCGTTCGCCAGCTACTTGTGCCTCTTCCTGGTCCATTTCCCGTTGGGCGGTTTCGATAAGTGTAAGCACATCGCCCATACCCAAAATACGATTAGCTAAACGATCTGGATGGAAAACCTCGATCGCATTTAGCTTTTCACCAGTACCTAAGAATTTGATCGGCACGCCGGTGACTTCACGCATGGATATGGCTGCGCCACCACGCGCATCACCATCAATCTTGGTCATGATCAGACCTGTGATGTCGACGGCATTGTCAAAATCTGTGGCTACGCGCACCGCTTCTTGACCAGTCATAGCATCTGCCACAAGTAATGTTTCAACCGGACTGACTTTGGCTTTGATGGATCTAATTTCATCCATCATCATCTCGTCAATGTTCAAGCGACCGGCCGTATCGACAATCACAACGGTTATACCATCGCGTGTAGCTTGTTTGATACCATTGGCAGCGATATTGACTGGTTTGCCATCAGGGCCTTCATCATAAACCGGGATGTCGAGTTGACGACCCAATGTTTGTAACTGATCAATCGCAGCGGGCCGGTACACATCAGCGGCAACTAGTAACGGCCGTCGCCCCTCTTTGCGCAGATGCAAGGCTAATTTACCCGCCATTGTCGTCTTACCAGCCCCTTGCAACCCAACCAACATGATCACAGCTGGTGATTGCAAGCCCAGACTTAAACGTCCTGGTTCACCCAATGTCGTCACCAATTCATCATGAACAATTTTGACAACTTGTTGACCGGGTGTCAGGCTGCGCATCACTTCATGACCCACAGCGCGTTCACGCACACGTGCCACAAAACTTTTGACAACCTTATAGTTAACATCGGCCTCAAGCAAAGCGAGACGCACTTCACGCATAGCGCGATCAACGTCTGCTTCGGTCAATTTTCCCCGACCTTGCAGGTTATCAAATACGGATTGCAGGCGATCGCCTAAGGCTTCAAACACAGATATTTCACCACAGAAAACCGACGAATGTTTTGCACTATAAAACCATACAAAAATTTCGTCGGGCTTCTATCAAATTCATTTCGTTAATGAAAAACAAGGCATTGAATTCTAGCGCAGCCTCGAAACAGTGTCAACTAAGTTACACACAAATAGGGGCGAACCTTTTCAGATTCGCCCCTATAAAGATAACGCCTAAATCAAGAATGTCAACTTTTCTGACGGGTTGTTAACTTGAGTCGATTGATATTATGCCGGCACCAATAATTCAGCTGCGGCTTGACGTAGAGCTGCAGCCCGATTGGTATTTTCCCAGGGAGCATCAATATCATCACGACCAAAGTGACCGTATGCGGCTGTTGCACGATATATGGGACGGCGCAAATCGAGATCACGGATAATGGCGCCGGGGCGTAGGTCAAAATTATCTTCAATAAGTTGTTCTAACTGCTCGGCACTGAGTTCGCTGGTGCCAAAAGTTTCGACATTGACACTTAACGGCCGTGCCACACCAATCGCATAAGCCACTTGCACTTCGCAGCGCTCAGCCAAACCGGCGGCCACAATATTTTTGGCCACCCAACGAGAGGCATATGCAGCACTGCGGTCTACTTTGGTGCAATCTTTACCGCTAAATGCGCCGCCACCATGACGCCCCATGCCACCATAGGTATCGACAATGATTTTTCTGCCGGTTAACCCCGCGTCACCCATTGGACCACCAATCACAAAACGGCCGGTCGGGTTCACGAAGATACGCAGTTTTTCATCGATTGCTTCGCCTGCCAATACTGGTTTGATTACATGTTCGATAATGCCCTGGCGAATGGTGTCATTGTCAACTTCGTCAGAATGTTGGGTGCTGACAAGGACGGTGTGTACACGTTTGGGCTGACCGTAACTGTATTCAATTGTGACTTGGGCTTTGCCATCAGGACGTACCCAAGGCAATGTGCCGTCACGACGTACCTGTGTGAGGCGTTGTGTGAGGCGATGTGCCAGATGGATCGGTAGAGGCATTAAGGTTTCGGTTTCATTACAGGCGTACCCAAACATCATGCCCTGGTCACCCGCGCCCAGCGCTTCGAGTTCTGCTTCACTGTCGCCATTGGAACGATATTCTAACGCACGATCCACGCCTTGTGCGATGTCAGGGCTTTGTGCAGCAATGGCTGAAAGCACACCACATGTGTTACCATCAAAACCATCGGCACTACTGGTAAAGCCAATATCTTTAACCACTTCGCGCACTAATTTATCGAAGTCTACAAAGGCTGTTGTGGTAATTTCACCCAGCAACATCACATAACCGGTCTTAACGGCCGTTTCGCAAGCGACACGTGCCATTGGATCTTGTTCCAGGATGGCATCTAACACCGCATCACTAATTTGATCACACATCTTATCAGGATGACCTTCGGTCACAGATTCCGATGTGAATAACAAGCTAGGTGCTGTCATAAAAGTTGTTGTCATTTTAAAACCTCCAAAAGTTAAAAAAGGTGTGGATATAGTCTCTCAGGACTATCACCACAAAGACACAAAACACGCCAAGAAAATCAAAGAATTCTTCGTGTTTTTCATGTTTTTATGGTTGATAAGTAAAAAAAAGCCTCTTGGCGAGCAAGAGGCGATTAAGACACATTCAATTGTCTACCTCTTATCTACCAGCTACCGCTGACGGAATTAGCACCTTCCCAAAATTATTGGGGGTTGCTGCAGTTTCAAAGGGCCGATCCCTCCACTGCTCCTGATAAGCGTAAAAACTATTTTATTTTCAATAGGAATTGCAAACAGTATAACGAATCGATTTATAAAGGTCAAACCATATCCGATTATTCTAACTGCAATTATCTTGAGCTAATCTTACGGATGCAATTAAGGCAGATTGTTGGTGATTATTCAATTCGGAATATCTGTCCATTTTCCAACGCCACATCATCATCAAACAGAACAAAAATAGTTGCACTTTCCGCATCTTGCAGCGCTAGCCGCAAATGATGGCTACCGGGATCAAGATTGTTTTCAAGATAAAAGGGTGCGGTTGTTGCAGATAGTAAATCACTTGTGTTTATTGTTTCCTGATGGATGATTTCTCCGTCTACTTCGAAATGCAGTTCCAACTCAGGCCCCAATGTCGTGCTGATGTACGAAGTTCGGCCAATGGGTCGAGCTAAATCAGCAACAATAATTTGAGAAACAGTGGTGTCCTGGACATACGGCCGTAGTGGTAAATCTGTCAACAAAATCTGAACAACCAACACCAACGCTAATAACAGAAATGCAGCCGCATAGTTACGCAAATGCAAAGGTTTCAGCATGCGTCGTGATTCCAAATAATCCGGCTGCAATCCGCTGCTGTTACTGCCATTTTCTGTTTGAGACAATGTAGGCAGTTCCATAGTAAACGCTTCATCAAATGCATCTGGGGGCAGCCATGCAGCCGTAATTGGTGCATTAGCATAATCACGTTTAATACGTGGCACACGTTCACGTACCAGTCGCTTTTCCCCCCAGGTATTGCCTTCCCGATTCACACAATCATCTGGTGGACAGCCCACGACCTGTACCTCAATCACGTCAGCGCCTAATGTGCGTGTCAACAAATCTGGCGGCATCGTACCGATACACGGAACTGTAATCACCTCTAGCGCTTGCTCTGTGGACGGTTCGACTAGATGATCAACATATTTTTTGGCGCCTTGCACGGCATGACGCTCACATGTAAATATCACTTTGCGCTCAACTGCGGGTGTACGTAAGCGAGAGGCAGCTAATCGATTCTGTATGGTTTCCCACAGCAAAACAGGCGGCGTATTGCCCAGTGTCACCGCCGCATAATCACAAGAACCAACACAAATACCGCATGCAACACAGAAAGTTGGGTCTGCAACCGCGAGAAATTTATGGTTCGTTTCGTCATTCCGTTCGACCATCTTTATTGCCTTATATGGGCAATCTACGGCGCACATCGTACAACCCGTGCAGCGTTCGTCGATAATCTTGACTAAGGGAATCGTCACTTTGTGATTTGAACTGTTTAGCTTTTGAGATTCGAGGCGTTTATCTTTGGAAGACCAGGGCAGCAAACCAATCACAATGGTTAAAGCAATCAAACCACCCCAAAGGAGCCAATTCAATACCGGACTATTCAAGAATGGCAGGTAAAATAGGAAAATGGGATCAAACGTAATTTGACCCGGCACCCAACCCAAATCCCCTTGCGGTAACATGCCCACAGGAACAAGCACAGCCGCGAGCAAAAGCAGCACACTAATCATCACGACCCATTCAGCCGGTGGCAACCACTTTGGCCGATTAAGTCGTTTGATATGTAACCAGAAAAAAGCAGCCACAATTATTGTCAATAAAACATGTGCAGCAAAAATTAAGAGAAAAAGTGGCCAGCTTGATGCCATGGTTTCAGCTTTTGCTAACAAGACCATATAAGCTGGCACAAATGGGGTGCTGCTTTGCAAAAAATTGACAAATGCATCATTAATGACTTGAGCACGTACATCCCAAATCAGCCAATAGCCGGTCACACCAGCCAGCCAAAGAAGAAAGGTCATGAATATACCGGTGAGCCAAGCTAACCAACGCGGCCCGCGGAAACGTTCCATAAACAGAGTGCGAAAGGCGTGCAGCAAAGTTGTGATGACCAATGCACCTGCCGCGTAACGGTGGATGGCCCGCATTGTACGCGCAATAAATTGTCCTTCAATGCGGTTGAAAATGGCGTTATATGAGGCATCAAATCCATATTGGAAAAATAGATAGAGGTAAAAACCAGTCAAAGCGACGACAATCATCAAAAAGACAGCTATCGTGCCTGTATGATAAAAGGGGTTTAATTGCGTTGTGGCGGTGAGTTTGTTGACCGGGCTTTCAATGGCCAGGGCAATTTTTTCCAGGGATTTTGACCAGGCAGCACGGACGGGTATCCAATTGGTTGGGTCTTCTTCGGCAACGGCCGTTACCCCCTCCAAACCACTCCACATCTTATCAGGTTGATGTTCTTCCTTGCCCTGCTCTTCATTACTTGAAATTATTCCAGATTGAGATTGATAACTTGACTCTGATTTGGCTCCCGGCAACACCTGTTGTTGCTTTGATTTTTGTGTACGCATAAAGGCATTAAAAAAAGAAAACGTGAACCGCAAACAGAAAACTGTTCACAGTTCACGTTTATTGTTGAATTAAATTTACAAATCAATTCAAGGTGAGCATATAGGCAATAAGGTCATTGATATCCCGCGCCTGCAATTCTTCACCAAAATTCTGATACATCACATCAGGTGTAAAACCATCGACGATGTGGGCATTCGGGTCTGTGATCGATTCACGCAAGTAATCTTCAGCAGACATGCCTTCTACATAGGTTCCCGCACGACTGGCTAAACCTGCATGTGATGGACCAACGAGGACAACGCCTTCTTCAGTTGAGTGACAAGTAACACAACCAGGTGCGCTTGCAGAACCGATTGTAACCTGATTATAGAGTTCTTCACCATGGGCAGCATCACCTACACTCCCCCCAGCGGCTTCTTCCCCACCAGTGTCACCGCCGCCACCACAAGCGACCAGCAATATTGCCAGCACCAAAATAAGTGTTGCAAGCAGTGTCTTTTTTAACATAATCATGTACCTCCATATAGGATCAATAAATTGTAAAGGATGCAGGGTTTTCAAACTCTGCATCCCTCACATTTTATATTTTAGAATATATCACCAAACTTTAAAACCTGGTGATGTGCTGTTTAATTTTGTAATCATAAACGCCAAAACCGGACCATAAGAGATGAGAATAAGCAAAGCTGTTCCGACCAACCACGGTTTCCAGCTATCCAACCAGCCAGGAATTACTGTTATTTCATAAGGTTCAGCGACGGGCATTTCAATTGGTTCAGTCAGTTTCTTCCTTGACAATACCGTACCAACCATATTGACGTAGTACAACAAACCGCTTACGCCCAGAACCATACCACCGATGGCGGCTTCAATCAGCAAGGGGTTCCAGTCTGCACCCACATATTGGGCTGCTCCAATCATTGTGCGCCGGGGCATACCAAAATTGAGTCCCAAAATATGTAAACCATTCGACATCAACAACATGCCAATAAACCAAGTCCATGCCTGCCAAAGGCCGACCTTACGGCTAAAGAGCTGTTTACCAGATAGTTTAGGCACAAGCCAATAGGAAATGCCAAAAAATGTCAAAGTAGCGGCCGAACCCACAGTCAGGTGAAAATGACCAGAAATCCAACTAGTATTATGTACAGCCAGATTTAAATTATATGAAGCATTTGTCAAACCACCGATGCCACCAAATGCAAACAAAATCATCGCTAGGTTTTGGGCGACGAATGAAGGGTTACCCCAGGGCAATTTTGGGATCCAACCCAACAATCCTTTACCGCCATTGGCCCGACCACCGATCTCCAAAGAAGCAATCACGGAGAAAGCAGTAATCATGCTGGGAATAAAGAGCGAATAGGTCAAAATTGCATGCATCACCTTCCAGCCTTGCGGCACACCCGGATCGACATATTGATGGTGGATACCTACAGGTACTGACAAAATCAAGAACAACCAAAACACCAGACGTGCCAATGGTTCACTGAACATCTTGCCACCTGCCTGCTTTGGAACCATTGCATACCAAGAGACATAGGCAGGTAACAACCAAAAATAGACCAATGGATGGCCAAAGAACCAAAAGAAAGTGCGTGCTAACTGTGGATCAATGAATTCCACTAAGCCTAAAGACCAGGGAATTACCATGAAAAGCATCTCAACAGCCACGCCCAAGGTTGCAAACTGCCACATGACCATGGTAATAATGGAGCCTAAAGCGATGAATGGGGTCGTCTCGCCGGGATTATCCTTACGCCACCCCCAATAAGTCAGGTATAAACTCAGACCAACTATCCAAGAACCAACCACCACCAAGGTCATGCCAATGTAAAAGATCGCATCAGCTTGTAATGGTGGATACATGGTGTATAAAACTGTGGCTTTGTTGCCCAACAACGGAATTGCAGCCAAGATCAAACCCAATAACATGACGACCAGCGCCAATATGCTGACGCGCGGATGCTTCAATTCGCGCTTAAGGCTGCGAGTTACTGTAAATGTAAAGAATCCAGTGATAAAGAAAGTGGTCCATACTAATGCATTGAGAATACCATGCAGAGTAAGACCTTGATAGTAACTCTTCAAACCCATGCTGGACAAGGCCGGGTACACATTGAGGCCGATGTAGTTCATCTTTTGTAATGGTCCTAGTGAACCACCAATGAATAAGGCGAGCATTGCAACGCCCAAATGAATCGATGTTAGTTTATTTTCGCGTGCGTACATTCAAATCCCTCCTTATTACTCCACGATTAAACGGCCGTACATCGTCTGATGACCGACACCACAATATTCATGGCAAATGAAAAAATATTCGCCTGGATTGTTAAAGGTTGCTGTCAACTTGGATACCTGACCAGGGAGTACCATCATATTAATATTAGTTCCCTGCAAAATGAAACCATGCTGAACATCTTTGCTGGTCAAGTAAAAAGTCACTTCAGAGCCTGCCGGTATCGTCACTGTAGCTGGCGAAAAAACCCATGTTTGCGCCAAAATATACGCTTCATATTTGCCTGGAGCCAATTCACGCACGCGTTCTTCCGCTGGCGCCCCCCAGGGAGATGCCCCAGGTGTGGCTACCGTATTGGGATTTACTTGCGCTTCAGGTAATGGAACTTGAATGCCATATGCAAAGCCACTAATAAAAATGGCTAAAGCAAACACAACCAGAAGAATAATTGAACCAATAAGATATATCTTTTCGTTGCGATCGATATGCATTATCAGGTTGCTCCTCTTGACAACAACGTCAAATACGCGCTGCCCCATAATGCGATAATAAGCAAAATATAGATGATAATAATCGCAATGGTTCCCTGTGGTACTTTATATTTGTCCTTCTTATTCATTAAAATGCCTCCTGTCTAAAACTTTGAAAATAAAACAATTTTTAAGCTATTTCCTCTTTTCCATATGTGAGTTGTTATTTATTCGTCAATACCTCCTCCAGGTCCACCATAAGATTCTATTTCGCCATTTCTTGAATATCGGCCGCAATCGCTTCGCCCGGGGTGTCAAAAGGATAAACCACACGTAAATAGCCATCAGGATTGATCACAACCACGCTGGCTGTATGGTCGATCAAATAACCACTTTCAACTGATCCTGGATGTTTTTCATAAAATATGCCAAAAGGGGTGGCAGCTCCGGCAATTTCATCATCAGAGCCAGTCAGACCAATGAAGTTGGGATTAAAATGAGTTACATATTCGGCTAACTTTTCTGGGGTGTCGCGATCAGGATCGACAGAAATCAAGATCACTTGGGCTTTGTCGGCATCATCACCTAAAACTTGCATTGCCTTTTTCAATTCAACCATGGTTGCCGGACAGACATCAGGACAATAGGTATAACCAAAGTAAAGAAGTACCACTTTGCCGCGAAAATCGTGCAAGCTGACAGCTTTTCCACCGGCGCCGGTTAATGTGAAATTGGCAGCAGGTGTTGGTGATTGGATGACAGTGCCGTGGTAGATATACGGCCGTTTAACCAATTGTAATAATCCCCAGCCAACCAAAAGACCCAAAACCAGAGCGATACTGCCAATAACAACCCATTTGGTTGTGCTTTTATCAGCAGGGGGCACCACTATCTCTGGATTTTCAATCATAGAGGTCTCTGAATGTTCAGCCAATATAAATGCTCCCAATATTAAAAACAGTTATCCGCGCGGATAACAAAGAAATAAATGCGCCGCTTCATATGCATAACGCGTGGCACCACTGCTATTTTGTATTTCCTTAGTAATCAAACCTATATCACGTAAAATGCGATCGGCACCGGGTGTCGCTGTGCGATATTCTGCCCGCATGATACCAATGCTATCGATCAAAAAATAGCCAGGGTCAAAAACCATGGTTTCAGCATCTTTTTTGTCAAAGTAAAGACCAAAGCCACCACCAACAATCCATTTCAAACGATCGACTGCACCTGTCACAAAATGCCACTGCTCAGGATCAGCATTAAAGGATTCCGCATAAGTTTTCAATACATCAGGGGTATCATGTTCAGGATCAATCGAAATCGAAACAAAACGAATAGGAATACCCCCTGTATCAACTTCGTCAAGACGCGCTTGTACTTCCTGCATCGTTTGACTCATCTCAGTACACGGAACGTCACAGTTGGTGTACATGATGTTGTAGAGGACGATGCTGCCACGGACATCTTCATTCGTGAGACGGTTTCCATTCTGGTCTGTGAGCGCATAACCTGGCCCTAAAGTAATGCGTGGCAAAACCTGAACGGGTTGAAAAACGATAAAGGCAAAAACAGATAGGAGCACAATACCACTGATGATATACAACAACCAGATTAGCTTAAAGCCTGATTTTTCCTCTGGTGAAGTACCGGGTGCCTGCGTTGTAGCTACTTCTGTCATACCTTCCTTACCATTTGTGTCTACATACAGTTCTTGAATGCATGCAAAACTGATGTGAACAATTTTTCACAAGCGGGGGTATTTTACAGATTAAGTCATAACATTACCACTAATATGACTATATGAGCGTTTGGATCAGAGCAACGGCCGTTTCCACGCCACAGCTAACCTCAGTTGACAATTCTGCGCCCAGATCAAAGGATTTCGCAGTAATACCGATGAGGGTTGTTTGGGGTGAACGGCCGTATAAAGTCTGTACATAAGCCAATAATACCGCTGGAGTTACATGATGGCTAAAATCTGGCGCACTTAATCCTACCGGTAACAGGTTTTCACAATAAACCTCACCTGGATTTTCACCAACGGCCGCATCGACAACAATAACCTGTTTTGCCTTACTCATTGGTTCAGAAAGCTCTGGCAACAGTTGCTGGCACTGTAAAATCGTCACTTTACGGTTTGATTCGGCCGTTAAAATTTGCTCCAGGCATTCAGCAACAGCCAATCCGACCGCGTCATCTCCGCGCAAAGGATTGCCACAGCCAATAACTAATGTTTCCATCTAGCCGCGTTTTACTTGGTCAATTATTGCTCCATCAGGCGCCAGTAATTGCACATGCAACGGCATCTGACCGAGCGCATGCGTCGAACAGCTCAAGCAGGGGTCAAAGCAGCGAATCACCGCTTCCACGCGGTTAAGCATGCCTTCCTGCAATTTTTCGCCGCGTACGAAATGACGCGCTACCTGGTACACACCTTTATTCATCGCCAGATTATTATTTCCTGTGGCAATAATCATATTCACCCAGGTAATCAGTCCCTTATCATCAATTTTGTAATGATGTACGAGTGTGCCGCGTGGGGCTTCTGACATGCCGACGCCTTCGTGTCGATTAGGTTGTGCATAGGCTCGCACATGCGAATTCATAATGTCTGGCTCGTTTAGCAGCTGTTCGATCTTCTCAATGCAGTAGAGAATCTCGATCAATCGGGCATAATGATATTGAAAAGAACTCAACTCAGCGCCACGTTCTAACATACGAAATTCAGCCCACTCTTGGTCTGCCAGTGGTGTGCCCATGCGGTTGACAATATTCATGCGTGCCAACGGTCCCACTCTGAAAATTCCATCCGGATAACCATAGGGACGGTAATAAGGCGATTTCAAATACGAATCCGACTCGACATATTCGGCAATATATTTTTGGTAATCGCACGCCTCTAGTTGATCGGCAACGATTTGACCCTGAGCGTCGACTATACGAATTTTGCCGTCATAAAGCTCAAATTCACCCTTTGCGTTCACCAGGCCCATAAACAAAGATGGAAAATTAGCAAATGTACGGATTTCGTCATTGAACTTGCCAAAAACTTCCTTGTACCAATCAAATGTGCGCTGGATACGGTCAAGTGCATCAGGGATTTGGGCTAATATTGTGGCATGATGTTCTGTTGTCAGCGGCGCGTTCACACCTCCGGGAACAACCCAGGCCGGATGCACACGCTTGCCACCCAGCAGTTCAATGATCTCTTGGCCAAATTGGCGTAAACGAATGCCATCACGAGCCAAATCAGGATATTGCTGCAAGACACCAAAGATATTGCGCGTGGCCGGATCACTATCAAAACCCAAGAGTAAATCGGGGGAAGATAAATGGAAGAAACTAAGCGCGTGTGATTGCGTGACTTGGGCCAGGTTCAAAATACGTCGTAGTTTATCAGCGGTCGGTGGGATTTGTACCGCCAATAATTCGTCACAAGCTTTTGAAGAAGCGACAAGATGACTTACCGGACAAATGCCACAAGTGCGTGCGGTCAGAGCGGGCATTTCATAAAAAGAACGCCCTTCAGTAAACTTCTCGAACCCACGAAATTGGGTGACATGAAAACGGGCATCTTTAACACGGCCGTTGTCATCCAATTGAATAGTAATTTTGCTATGACCTTCAATCCTGGTCACGGGATCAATTGTTATTGTTCTTGCCATTTGAAAATCTCCAGAGGAGTTCACCGCAGAGGGCACAAAGAGCATGAAGAAAAACTTTGCGTTCTATTGTGTTCACTGCGGTTGATCATCCTTAAACGCCAAAACGTGTATGCTTGCTCAGGTCGGGTATACGGCCGTCTAACAATTCAGCCACAGCATAAAAAATCGTATCGGCCTTTGGTGGGCAGCCCGGTATGAACACATCCACATCAACAACCTGATGAATCGGCCAAGATTGTTTGAGCAAAGGTGGAATCACCTTTACCGGAATATGTAAGTTTTCATCTGCATTTTCCAAATACGCACGCGCATAAACCGACTCGGTATCAAATTTATTACGCATACCCGGTACATTTGCCGTCACCGCACAGTCACCTAACGAGACCAATATTTTTGTACGTGAACGCACCAATTTTATTTTTTCCAAATCATCTTGGCTGCTCACAGCGCCTTCAACCAAAGTCACATCCACATCCAGTGGAAATTCTTTAGGGTCAACAAGTGGGCTGTAAACCAAATCGGCCTTCTCCGCTACTGTAATAAGGCGTTCATCAATATCCAAGAACGACATATGGCAGCCGGAACAGCCATCTAGCCAAACTGTTGCTAATTTTGCTTTACTCATGTCCTATCCTCACGCATCATTTGCAAATAAGGCAAGAATTCGCGCCGTTTGGTCATTTCACCTGCCGACTTACCCTTTTCTGACAAAGCTCCCGTGGGGCACACTTGTACACATTTGCCACAGCTTGTGCAGCTCATCGACAGACCCCAAGGCTGGTTCAAGTCAGTAATCACACGTGAATTAACCCCGCGCCCCATCACATCCCATGTATGTGCCCATTCGATTTCATGACACACACGCACACAACGTGTGCACAAGACACAACGATTATGATCCAAAGTGAAATATTCGTGCGACGCATCTACAGGCAAATTGGGATAAAGATAAGGGACGCGCACATGGGTCACACCTAACGTCTCAGCCAAATTTTGCAAATCACAATGGCCATTCGACACACATACAGAACAAATATGGTTGCGTTCCGAGAACAACATCTCGACAATTTGGCGGCGATAATTAATTAAACGCTCCGTCTTGGTAAACACTTCCATGCCTTCACGCGCATAGGTCATGCAGGCAGATTGCAGCTTGTTAGAACCCTTGACTTCCACCAGACACAAACGACAGCCGCCATATTCTGACAAACCTTCCATATGACACAAGGTGGGAATATGGATGCCGTTTTCCTGTGCCAATTCGAGGATAGTTTCATCTTCACGTGCACCGACATCAATACCATCAATTTTTAATGTTTTGATGCTAACTTTTGCCCGTCGTCTCATGCTTGCACCTCCACTTGCGCCAGGTCAACTTCTGGCAGGGGATCATTTATCGCGATCAATGTTTCATACTCGTCCCGGAAATAGCGTAATGTACTCATTACGGGATTGGGCGCAGTTTGTCCCAAACCACACAAACTCGTATGACGCACCATATCACATAAGGATTCGAGTAAGGCTAAATCCTTATGTGTGCCTTTGCCTTGCTCAATTTTTTCGAGCAGATTATGCATGTGCACAGTGCCAACGCGGCAAGGAATACATTTGCCACACGATTCGGTCATGCAAAATTCCATAAAATATTTGGCCACATCGACCATGCTGGAACTTTCATCCATGACAATCATACCACCGGACCCCATAATGGAACCCAACTTTGAAAGGGACTCATAGTCAACTGGGGTATCGAGATAATCCGCAGGAATGCAGCCCCCAGACGGACCACCCGTTTGTACCGCTTTACAACGGCCGTTATCTGGAACACCGCCGCCAATTTCCTCAATAATCTCACGCATTGACATACCCATTGGCACTTCAATCAAACCAGTATTTGTGATGCTGCCTGCCAAAGCAAATACCTTCGTGCCTTTGCTGGTTTCTGTTCCTATTTTTGCATACCAATCACCACCGTTACGAATAATGGGGGCCACATTGGAAAAAGTTTCAACATTATTAATCAGCGTCGGTTCGCCCCATAACCCTAACTCAGCCGGATATGGCGGGCGTGATCGCGGTTGACCGCGTTTTCCCTCTACCGAAGCAATCAGGGCTGTTTCTTCTCCACAGACAAACGCGCCGGCTCCTAAACGAATATCTATCTGAAAATCAAATGTTGTGCCACAGATGCCATTGCCCAACACCCCCAGACGACGCGCCTGGCGAATAGCGATCTTCAACCGCTGCACGGCCAATGGATATTCACCCCGCACATAAATGTAACCCTGATCTGCGCCAACTGCATACGCTGCAATTGCCATGCCTTCCAGCACACGATGGGGGTCGCTTTCCAGCACACTGCGATCCATGAATGCACCAGGATCGCCCTCATCCGCATTGCAAATTACAAATTTACGGTCGCCCATCGCCTTGGCCACTGTGGTCCATTTCAAGCCCGTCGGATAACCGCCGCCGCCGCGACCACGTAAGCCGCTACGCACAACTTCGTCGATCACTTCAGCTGGGGTCATTTCGGTAACGGCCGTTAGCAAACCCAAATACCCTTCCTCAGCAATATAATCTTCAATCCGTTCTGGATCGATGAGACCGCTGTTTTCGAGCACAATTTTGGTCTGGCGCTGGAAGAAAGGTACATCTGTTGGGCAAATCAAACGCTCAACCGGTTTTTTGTTTAAGGCGTCAACAATTTCAGGCACATCATCTGGCGTAACAGTTTGATACATGACTTCAACTTCATCTTTTTCTTCAGCCTCTCTTGAAGTCACCGCAACCAATGGGCCATGCGCACACAGCCCCATACACCCCACCCCTTTTACCTGGCAATGTCGTTCCAACCCCAGGCGCACAACCTCTTTATCCAACGAATCTTTAACCGTACCACTCTGGGAAGACAAACAGCCGGCTGCAACACACACATGCACCGAATGCGCAAATTGCTCGCGTGCTTCCTGCTCAATAATTCCAATTTCTTCCAACTTTTCATGCATCATCGTCGGCCCACCTTTGGAGGCGTTTGTTAGCCTCACTAGAAGTCAATTTGCCAACCACATCACCATCAAATACCGCCACTGGTGCTAAACCACAAGAACCCAAACAACGTGCCGTTAGCAAAGATAAGTTGCCATCCGCGCTGGTTTCACCCGCTTTGACACCATAATTTTTTTTGATGTCAGCCATCATTGCAGAAATACCCTTGATGTAACATGCTGTGCCAGTACACATGACACAAGTATGTTTGCCCGCCGGTTTTAAGCTGAATAAATGATAAAATGTCGATACGCCATAAACTTGGCTTAATGGCACGCGCAATGACTCACCCACAAAACGTAATGAATCTGTATCCAGGAACCCAAAAGATTCTTGGACAGTATGCAAGGTTTCGATGAGTGCATCCCGGGAGTACCCATTGCGCTGCATGGTCGCTTGCACAATGCGCCAACGTTTATCATCATTTGGCGCTTCAACTTTTCGCGTCATTAAAGACATACCCCACTCCTTCTATTACATACAACTTTCCAGAAAATTAACCTGCTAATCACAGCTTTTTTATTGTGGCATAGATATGCAAGCATTGTTAGTGAAAAATGTCACAATAATGGGTGTCATGTGTCATGGATTGGATAAAAGGGTCGGATTTGTTCACACGCTGCCTGTGGTAGAAACCTGACATGTCTATAATTCGCCAGACTCCAGAACCGTAAACACCATGCGGGTATGCATCTCTGAGATTATGCAGCAGTTGAATAGTAGAGGGATGGCGATCATGCTCTCCCTCTGCTATTTTCATTTAGATTAAACGTCGAGGTTACGCACTTCACTGGCGTGGGTGGTGATGAAACGACGGCGCGGCGGCACTTCGCTGCCCATGAGCATGTCAAAGGTGCGGTCGGCGCTGACAGCATCTTCGATAGTTACTTGCAGCAGTGTGCGCTCGTTGGGATCCATAGTGGTTTCCCACAACTGCTGTGCGTTCATTTCGCCCAAACCTTTGTAACGTTGTAACGAATATTTTTTACCGTCCAATTGTTTAATCAAGATGTTTTGCTGCGATTCGGTGTAGGTGTAATGGATTTTTTTGCCTTCTTTGACAGCGTATAATGGCGGCTGCGCGATAAACAGATGACCATCTTCGATTAGCTGCGGCATGTAGCGGAAGAAAAAGGTCAATAACAGGGTGCGAATATGACTGCCATCGACATCCGCGTCTGTCATGATGATGACACGGCCGTAGCGCAGATTCTCCATTTCCATCGTCTCGCCAATACCCGTACCTAATGCTGAAATCATCGCTTTGACCTCATTATTCGCCAAAATTTTATCCAGCCTTGCACGTTCAGTATTCAAAATCTTACCACGCAGGGGCAAAATCGCCTGAAAATGACGGTCACGTCCCTGTTTGGCGGTACCACCTGCCGAGTCACCCTCAACGATGTAAACTTCACAGCGGTCAGGGTCACGTTCGGTGCAGTCGGCCAATTTACCCGGCAATGTCAAGCTTTCTAAGGCGGATTTACGCATGACCAACTCACGCGCTTTGCGTGCTGCTGCTCTTGCACGCGATGAGGTCAGGCAGCGTTCAATAATGCGTTTGGCTTCACGTGGGTTTTCATCCAGATAGATGGTCAAAGCTTCAGCCGTGACAGAAGCGACGATACCGGCGACTTCCGCATTCATCAGCTTCACCTTGGTTTGGCTTTCAAATTGAGGATCTGGATGTTTGACGGAAACAACGGCCGTTACCCCCTCACGTGTATCATCACTGGAAAAGTTTTTGTCTTTTTCCTTGAGAAAATTGTTTTTACGCGCATACGTATTAAGTACACGAGTCAATGCGGTACGCACACCAGTGAGATGCGTACCGCCATCGGGCGTGTGAATGGTATTCGCAAAGGCATACTCAGAAACTGCAATGCCTTCTGTATATTGAATCGCCGCTTCGACATCGATATTATCGACCTCATTATGCGCATAAACGGGATCATGCAATGTTTTACGATTACGGTTCAAGTAACGCACAAACGATTTCACACCACCTTCAAAATAGAAATTCGTTTCGCGCATAGACTGTACACGTTCGTCACGCAAACTCAGGAAAACACCACTGGTGACAAAAGCCATTTCACGGAAGCGATTGGCCAAGGTTTCAAAACGGTAAACCGCATCTTCTACAAAGATAGTGTCATCAAATTTGAAGGTTGTTTTGGTTCCAGTCGGCTCGCCGCGCTTCATTGCACGCACTTTGGTTACCGCCATCTGTGGAATACCACGCTCATAACGCTGCTGCCATACATGCCCATCACGCGTCACTTCCACAACCATATATTCAGAAAGCGCATTCACAGCCGCTGCACCCACGCCATGCAAACCGCCCGACACTTTGTAAGCTGCATTATCGAATTTACCACCGGAATGCAAACTGGTATGGATCAATTCCAAAGCAGACACGCCTTCGGTGGGATGCATATCGACCGGAATACCCACGCCATCATCTGCAATTGTGATGCTTGAATCAGCATGAATGGTCACCTCAATACGGTCACAGCGTCCAGCCAGCGCCTCGTCGATAGAGTTATCCACAATTTCATATACCAGATGATGCAATGCTTTTACATCAGTGCCACCCACATACATACCGGGGCGGCGACGGACCGCTTCCAAACCTTTCAGGACTTGAATGCTGCTGGCATCATATTTCGTGTCGTTCGTTTTTGTCTTCGTTGCCATTAAAAAGTTCCTATGAATTCATACATTTCGCCACAAGGATGCCAAGGACACAAAAAACAGATAATTTTTGTCTCCTTGGCATCTTTGTGATTAATCGTTAATTTATTTCTACAAAAAGCGCGATGTAACGGTCACGGTAAAAGATAAACATGGCGGCGACCAGGGCTGTACTGATAAAGGCATGGCCCAGAATATTCAAAAGCGCCAGCCAGGTGCCATTTTCGACAAGGATCAAGAGCCAATCTAAAAGCGTGCCAATCAGAAATATCATTAAAAAAAGTGTTAAGGTCGGCACCAAATAGGTTTGCACCAAGCGAAAGCTCTCGACCATAGACCGCCAAACAGAACGGCCGTTCATCACAATCCCAAAAGGCGCAAAACTAATAAACAGAATGATCCACATCGCCAGAAACGGTCCAGCCAAAACAACCAGTGAGCCCAATGCCGGGCTAATTATATAGAAAATGGTTGCTACTAAAACCAAAGGGATATAAATAATGAACAGGTTCAAAATAAAAATAAAAGCGAGGCCCATTAACCGCAGCCAATATTTACCAACCCGTTGTGCCCAGGCGTTAAAGCCGATTAAAATCTCATCGCCATTTTGTGTTTTTAGGGCATAGGTGATAGTAGTGAAGTAAACGGCCGTTAATAACAAGCCCACTACCAGGAAAACCAGGAACAATCCCAACCACGCACCCCAATCTTCAATCTGCTGCACGCCCGGTATTATTGGCGTCGTTTCTGGCGCACCGCCCGTCATTAAAGCAGGCACGCCAACCAAAGGCACCGTCAACATCGTAAACAAATTCGTGCGCGGCGCAATGTCACGCAGTAAAGTCGTAAACTGCATGATTTCTGCAATCTCTGCAAACTCTGGTTGTTCTAACCAAAATGTGACTACCCGCTCAATGAGTTTTTGGTAACTCAACCGTGGCCCCAACCAATAAAAAACGTCTAAAAGGATGGGTAAAATGAGGAGCCAAAGATGTTTAGCAGTTAGATCAAACCCAGCAGCCAAAGTAGCAAATACACCGGGTAAAGTTGTCGATTCTTCTTGTTTTTGCATCATAAAAATATTGGTGTATTTTAGCATATTAACTGACATTGAGCGAACCACAACAGTTGCTACTCATAGATATTAACGCGGACATTCAAATGGGAATACATTAAAAAATGTCCCTGAATTGTCACCTGAATTTACCTTCTCTCTTAAAGTTGGTATACTTCGCAAAGGTCACATTTTTTCATTGGCAAAAACACTGCCAACCCGACCTATACAAGCGCAAATCACTACATGACAAGGAGCAAATACATGGCAGATGTGCAAGAAATCGCCAATCGTATTGTCGAGAATGTTGAACGTGTCATCATCGGGAAACGCCAGTCCGTCCAATTGACAGTTCTGGGATTATTAAGTCAAGGACACATGCTGATAGAGGATGTGCCCGGCGTTGGCAAAACGGTGATGGCCAAATCGTTGTCAAAATCGGTTGGTTGTCATTTTCAACGCATCCAATTCACACCCGATATGCTGCCCAGTGACGTAACGGGTGTCTCTGTTTTCAATCAAAAAACATTGGAATTTGAATTTCGCCCCGGTCCCATCCACGCACAAATCGTACTCGTAGATGAAATCAACCGTGCAACCCCCAAAACGCAATCAGCCCTTCTCGAAGCAATGGAAGAAAAACAAGTGACCGTTGATGGCTTCACTTATCCATTAGGGCCCCCATTCATGGTATTGGCAACCCAAAATCCGATTGAATATGAAGGCACATTCCCTCTTCCGGAAGCTCAACTCGATCGCTTCATGCTGCGCATCCGACTTGGTTATGCCACAAAAGTCGAAGAAATCGAGATGTTGGAACGCCAACAACATAAACATCCGATTGATAGTATAAATCAAGTCGTCTCTGTTGAAGAATTAGCCCAAGCCCAAGCAGACATTAAAGAAATTTATCTGGATGATTTGGTAAAAGAATATATTGTTGATTTGGTACGCGAAACCCGCGAGCATCCCGATGTTTACCTCGGCTCTAGTTCACGTGGTGCGCTTGCGCTCTATCGTCTAGGACAAGCACGTGCAGCGTTATTCGGACGTGATTATGTATTGCCGGACGACGTCAAAGCCTTAGCAGGTGCCGCTTTAGGCCATCGCATCATTGTGGGGCCAGCCGCACGCATCAAAGATGTCGAGCCCGAAGCTATTGTGCAAGATATTTTAGACAAAGTACCCGTACCTGGCGCACAAATCAAAACCAAATGAGAAAGATTTTTCAACACCGGCGAACGGCCGTCTTCTTCATGGCACTCCTGGCATTGCTGGGTGGTCTTATCACCGGTCGAAGCCTCTGGTTTAATCTGGCCTATCTGTTAGGGTTTTTGCTGCTCATTTCATTCTTGTGGGCACTGGCCAATATCAACTGGATACACCTCTCACGCCTCACCCGTACCCGGCGCACACAAGTTGGCCGCCCCCTAGACGAACGCTTCGTCGTGCGTAACACAGGCATCATTCCAAAACTGTGGCTGGAAGTGCGCGATTACGGGGATTTACCCGGTCATTATTCCAGCCAGGTCATCAACAGCTTAGGACCACGCAGCAGCTTCACTTGGCGTGTGACAACCGTGTGCCGTCGTCGTGGTCGCTATCAATTAGGCCCACTGCGTCTCAATACAAGCGATCCATTTGGACTGTTCCCCATGTCGCGTGATTTGTCAGCCACCTCGCATGTGGTTGTCTATCCGATGACCTTCGATATCCACCGCTTTGCATTACCTTTGGGTATTTTGCCTGGCGGCGAGGCATTGCGCCGACGCACTCATTATGTAACCACCAATGCATCCGGTGTACGCGATTATGCGCCCGGTGACAGCTTCAATCGCATCCATTGGCGCTCAACAGCCCGCCGCAATCGTTTAATCGTCAAAGAATTTGAACTCGATCCCCTTGCCGACATCTGGATAGTGCCGGATATGTCTTCTTTTGGCCATCTTGCTACGGAAGAAACCGAAATTCCAACCCTGCATGATGTGCCTGAATGGATGCGTGTGGAAGAATTCAAAATGCCCGCATCGACTGAGGAATATACGGTGTCGATTGCAGCATCTTTAGCACAATTCTTCCTGCGTCAGGATCGATCTGTAGGGCTGTTGGGATATGGACAATCAAATGAGGTCGTGCAGCCAGATCGCAGCGAACGTCAAATGAACCGTATTTTCGAAACTTTATCTGTGCTGCGTGCTGAAGGCCAGGTACCGATTGCCGATGTGATCCAGGCCGAGATGCATATGTTTCCACGCGGCACAACAGTTGTGGTGATTACAGCCAATCCCAGTCCAGAATGGGCAACGGCCGCACGTTCACTCAAACGACGTGGCTTGCGTGTGGTCACAGTGTTGGTGAATCCGGCATCATTCGGCGGACATCGTTCCTCTGACAGACTAATGGCGCTTTTACAGGCCAATGGCATGGTCGTTTATAATGTTAACTGTGATGATAATTTGACGGCTGCTCTTAGTGGTGGCAC
>JAGRDI010000123.1:29562-33895 GCA_020432765.1 Anaerolineales bacterium
CTTGAGCCAACGACAATTTCGAATATGTCAACGGCCGTACCCGCAACTGGCGCATCTCTTCCTTCACCCACAAGCATTCCGCCTACAGTTGTACCAACGGCCGTTCCCTCACCTACCCCCGACACAACCCCTTTGTACAGTTACCGTGTCATCAATACCTACCCCCACGACAGCAATGCGTTCACACAAGGGTTGATTATCGAGGATGACATCATGATTGAAGGCACAGGTCTCTGGGGAAGTTCCAGCCTGCGTGAAGTAGATTGGGACACGGGCGAAGTCTTAAAATTTCTACCACTGGACGAAGCGTATTTTGGCGAAGGGTTGACTGTTTTTGACAACCGCATCATCCAAATAACCTGGCGTTCAAATACGGGCTTTGTTTATGATCTGGACAGTTTTGAGCTGCTCGAGACGTTTCATTATCCCACCGAAGGTTGGGGCATTACCCACGATGGCGAACGCCTCATTGTCAGTGACGGTACTGCCACCGTTTATTTTTGGGATCCAGAGACATTGCAAGAAATCGGCCGTATCCCCATCACCTTTGAAGGGGAACCGGTGACACGGCTCAACGAATTGGAATATGTGAATGGCGAAATCTGGGCCAATATCTGGCAGACCGATCGCATTGCCCGTATCGCCCCAGAAAGTGGTGTTGTGTTGGGCTGGATTGACTTGAGCGGCTTATTGCCGCCGGAAGATCAAATCGACGATATTAATGCGGTCTTGAATGGGATTGCGTATGATGATGAAAACGGCCGTTTATTTGTGACTGGTAAATTATGGCCCACCATGTTCGAAATCGAATTAGTAAATCCAGAACAAGGCTAGGTAAAATTTTGAAGCCTATACCAGCAATCCCTTGACACCGTCTACTTGCGGCTCGGCTACTCTCCCGCTTTGATTACTTTGAGTTTGGCCGCTTCAGGGTCCTCTGTGGTTAGGAAAAGATATGGCAAAGAACTGCTTGCTGATTTCTGATGGTTTCATTCATCCGTCTGTGTTGGCGCGGCGCGAATTATATGCGGCATTGGACAAGATGCCGGCGTTCACGTTTCGTCACGCCAAATCGCTTGAAAAGATCGTCGAGATGAATTTGGATGATGTGAATGCGATTGTACTCTACTTCCATCATGATCAATTATCGGCCGAAGCACTGACCAAACTCGAATCATTCGTCGCCGATGGCGGCGGTTTGCTGGCACTGCACTCGGCGTCGGCATCTTTCAAACAAAACGATGCGTATTTCAAATTACTCGGTGGACGCTTTATCACGCATGGTCGCATTCACAAGTTCGGCGTGCTTTTTTTCGATGATGCAGATGCGCTGTTTGGCAAACGGACAAATTTTACGGTTACCGATGAACTGTACCGTCACCGTGTCGAACCGGATGTCAAAATCCATCTCGTCACCCAAGTCGAAGACGAAGACGAACCTGTGATGTGGACACGCTTGCACAAAAAAGGGTGTGTCGCCTATCTCGCACTCGGTCATCGATCTGGCGTATGGCGCCAACCGGCTGTGCGCGACATTTTGCAGACCAGTCTTGACTGGCTGTGTGCAGGGCGGCAAACGCGATGAAACTGCGTCTCGGCATCGTCGGTTGTGGTGATATTGCCACTTTTACGACACTGTTTGCCAAGCTAAATCGCGGGATCGATGTAGCGGCATGTTGTGACATTTCGGCCGAACGTGCAGCCAAATTCGCACGCCGTTTCCGCATCCCACAACAATACACCGCTTACGAAAACATGTTGGCGCAGGCCGATTTGGACGCCGTTTACCTGGCTGTGCCCCATCATCTGCACCACCCGATGCTGCTGCAGGCGATTGCATCGGACAAACCCACCTTTGTCGAAAAGCCGGTGACGCGAACATGGGCAGAAGGGATTGAGGTTGCGCGATTATCGGCCGAAAACAAGGTCAAAATCGCGGTCAATTACCAATATCGTTACGACAAAGGGTGTTACGCGCTGGCTCGCGCCGTACAGGGTGGCAATCTCGGTGCAATTGAGTCGGTACATATCAACGTCCCGTGGTCGCGTCAAGCCGGCTACTTTGAAAATGCGGGCTGGCACACACACATTGCCACAGCAGGCGGTGGTACATTGATCACACAAGGCAGCCACTTTCTCGACATCGCTCTCTGGGCACTTGGTGAACAACCGCTAAACGCTATCGGCAGCACCTTAAAACGCCGTTTTCCCGATGTCGAAGTGGAGGATACGGCACATGGTGAAATCGAGACGGAGAGCGGTGCGGTCATCGTGATCGACAGTACGATGGCGGCTGACAAAGAACGGGGGGTCACAATTGAAGTCGTCGGCGAGCGCGGTTCGGCCAGGTATTCAAATCGGCCGTTTCCCCATGTGCGTTTTCGCGGTGTGCGTGTTAGAAAGGCACGCCCACCTCAGCGCGGCATTCACGCTTTGCAGCGCAGTATCGAAGGGTTTCGTGCATGGGTGGTCGATGATGAACCCTATTTAACACCAGCACATGAGGCACTGCCGGTTTTGGCGGCAGTGGAAGCGGTGTATAAATCGGCCAAAACGGGACAACCTGCAATCATCAGAACAGAAAACAATCATGCATGACAATATAACTGAATGGAGCCAAAGGAACAGTAGGCGCTAACGAATACACTATGGCAGCAATCACAGAACAAACCACAAACAGCGAACCCAAACTAAGCTGGGCACGTCGCATTGGCTACGGTGTCGGCGACATTTACGGCGGTGGCTCCATCGTCGTCGTCAACTTTTACTACCTGATCTTCCTTGTCGATGTCGTCCGGCTCAGCCCGGCGCTGGCCGGTACAGTGATCTTGATCAGCAAAGTGTACGACTCGATCACTGATCCGTTTGAAGGTCTGCTGTCGGACCGCACGCGGACGCGTTGGGGTCGGCGGCGTCCATATTTTCTGATCGGCATTCCGTTGGTATTTTTCTCGTTTATTGCGCTGTTTTATCCGCACACTGTTTCGGCCGAATGGCAGCGTTTTGCGCTCGTCCTGCTCAGCTACCTCTTTTTCTCGACCATCGTCAGCATCGTCATGCTCAACTACAATGCTGCACAATCTGAAATCACCCTCGACTACAATGAACGCACGTCGCTGAGCACAGTACGCATCTTTTTCTCGACCATTGCCTCCATTTTTGCCGCGCTAATCCCACTCGAAATCGTCAAACAGTTCGACAGTGTGCGTGACGGCTATCTGGCAATGGGCATTTTCTTTGGCCTGTTTTTTGCCATTCCGTTCATTTTTGTCTTCTTCGCGGTCAAAGAACGACCCGAATTCCAGAAGGAACAGGTCGAATTTGATTGGCGCATCGCGTTTATTGAGCCGTTCAAAGTCAAGACGTTTGTCTACGCCTTGCTCATGTATCTGGCTGCATTTGTGGCGATGGATACAGTCAGCAGCATAGTCGTTTTTTACATGAAGTATTACATTTTACGTGGTGACGAAGCCAACTTTGTCGCCGGCGGACTGCTCGTTTTTCAAGTGCTCTCGCTGCCGTTTTATGCGTGGTTGAGCAAACGCACAAGTAAGCGGTTTGCGTTTATGGTCGGCGGAACCGTGTTTTTTCTGAGCATGTTTCTCAGTTTCTTGCTGGCACCGGGTCAACCATTTATTCTCATCTACCTTTTTGTCGCGATTGTCGGTATAGGCACGGGAGGGGTGGTGGTGATGATGTTTGCTATCTTTCCCGACATTCCCGATGTGGACGAGTTACGTTCGGGCGAACGGCGTGAAGGTGTTTATTCGGCCTTGATCACGTTTATCCGCAAACTAAGTTCGGCCGTTGCCCTTTTTGCCGTCGGTATTTCGATTGATTGGGCAGGCTATATGCAGCCGGTTGAAGAAATTGTCGATGGCACGAAGACGCTGGTCGAGCAGCCACAGACAGACACGTTTATTGTCGTGTTGCGCGTCATTTTTGTCGTTGTTCCCGTTGTGCTGGTCGCCACGTCACTCTTTTTTGCGCGTAAATATCCCTTGACGCCGGAATTACACCAACGGCTCAATGCGGTATTGGCACAACGACGTGCTGGAGAAGCTTCGGCCGAAATTGATGCAGAATCGGCCGAATTGGAAAATTTACTTATCTAGCAGGCTGTCGGAAATGTGGCTGCAGCTGCGGTTTCTTACCGCGTTTCCCAGTGGCGAGGTAAGGATACCTCGGCTGCAAAATGGGGTTCCCCGCAAGACTGCTTCGGTATTTCATGCCTGGGTCTTCATAAACCCTATAAGGATTTCCGGCACGAAATACCAGAATGAATTACATTATTTACAAAGCACACAACCGCACTATGCGCGGTTGAATAAGC
>JAGRDI010000124.1 GCA_020432765.1 Anaerolineales bacterium
AACTATTATTAACCTGCATGAATGCTTGATAAAATGGTTCTATTCGCTCTATCCGGCAGGAAATGCTGGATAAATCCCTGATACGGGGTAAAATCCAAACAGAATATGCGGGATACGGTGAAAAATGGGGTTTTATCAAGCATGTTTGTAGAAGAAACCTCCATATTCATACAAAAACAAGATTGCGTCAGGTGACAATAGTATAAAGTGAAAGCTGTTGTTTAGCAATAGGTGGAGACTGTTTGGATGCGCGGCGTTCTTGTTGGCGCACAGCGGGCACGGTCAGGAGACACGGCCCTGAGCTTCACCGGAGATCACCAAAAGTTTAGCAATAGATGGAGACTGTTTATGGCACAAAAACGTAAACTGCTAGATCAAGTACGTGATGCCGTGCGCTTGAAGAATTACTCTTATCGTACGGAAAAAGCTTATACGCAGTGGATCAGACGTTTCATTCTTTTTCATCAGAAACGTCATCCGGAAGAGATGGGACGCGATGAAGTTGAAGCTTTTCTGACCCATCTTGCTGTGACGGATAATGTCGCTGCCTCCACGCAAAACCAGGCTTTGAGTGCTGTTCTTTTCCTTTACAATGAAGTTTTGCATAAACCAATCGGTTCAGTAGATGTGACATGGGCTAAAAAACCGGTGAGGCTGCCGGTTGTGCTGACTAAAGAGGAAGTGAGTACTGTTATGCATCATCTTTCTGGCGTTTCTTTGTTGGTTATCCAATTGTTGTATGGCGGAGGTTTGAGGCTGGCCGAAGGTCTGCGTTTGCGGGTACAGGATATTGATTTTGGGCAAAAACTGCTGATGGTTCGTGATGGCAAGGGACAAAAAGACCGCACAACCACTTTGCCGGATGTCGTTGTGCCAGGATTACAAGCCCATCTGTGCGCTGTCAAACAGTTACATCATGATGATTTGCAGCAAGGCAACGGCCGTGTCCCACTCCCCACTGCTCTGGCTAAAAAATATCCCAATGCTGAAAGAGAATGGGTTTGGCAATTTGTTTTCCCATCTAAAAGATTATCACGAAATCCATGGGGTGATGATGAGACATGGTACCGTTATCATTTGCATGAGAGCACAATTCAAAGGGCGGTTAGGAAGGCAGCCCAACGGTCAGGGATCGAAAAGCGTGTCAATCCGCATACTTTTCGGCACAGTTTCGCTACGCATTTGTTAGAAGCCGGTTATGACATCCGCACCATTCAGGAGCTATTAGGGCATAAAGATGTCAAAACGACGATGATTTATACACATGTTGCCAATCGAGGTATGTTGGGTGTCCGTAGTCCGCTGGATACATTATGATTGCCAACCATAGCTGCGTTATTATCCTTGTGTTCTACGCGGCTTTATGGTGAGGTGTAGAAAATTTTGTGATGAAAGTGCGTGATGTCCTCAACAGAATAACAGTCACAGATTGGTTGGCCTTGGCTTTGCTTTTGCTGTATGTTGTCGTTTTTGCAACGCTGACCATCAACCAGC
This sequence comes from Anaerolineales bacterium, assembly GCA_020432765.1. Classification (GTDB taxonomy): domain Bacteria; phylum Chloroflexota; class Anaerolineae; order Promineifilales; family Promineifilaceae; genus JAACFF01. The sequence continues at coordinate 1,495 of JAGRDI010000124.1, forward strand.
ACATGAGCTTCAATACGAATGCGCTGGATTTAGGTAAATTTGATCAGGCGATTTGGAATACGGCCAACGGCCGTTTCTTTGCAGTCACCCTCGCCGAAGATTCCGTCATCGCCAGCCACTTCTCGCCGACACTTGCCCTCTACGCGCCGTTATATTGGATTTGGCCCGATGTGCGCATCTTATTCGTGGCGCAATCGCTGCTGCTGGGCGGCGCGGGTTTTCTGCTTTATCTGTTTTTCAGGCGTACCAATCCGTGGCTGGGCCTGGTCGTTTTTGCTGCCTATCTGATGCATCCGGCGCTGCATCAGGTCAATTTAGTCGAATTTCGGCGCAGCACCCTGGCTGTCTTTGCGACTTCATTTGCGCTGCTGCATTTGCTGCGCCGTAATTATGGCTGGATGGCGCTGGGCCTGGCGTTGGCGATGTTGAGCAAGGAGGATATGAGCTTAACGGCCGTTGTCTTTGGCCTCTACATCCTACTTGTGCAGCGCAGCTATCTGATCGGCCTGCTTACTGCCGCAGTTGGCTTGGCCTGGTTTGTTTTGGTGCCATTTGCTATCTTGCCCAGCTTATTGGCAGCTCCCGAAGAGGGCTATGTGCATGCAGGCAGTTATTATTCCTATTTGGGGGGAACGCTGCCCGAAATCTTAAATACGGTTGTGACCAAACCGGCTGTTATTCTTGAACATATGCTGCGGCCAATCCGTTTGCGTGCCGTGTTTAACTTCTTTTGGCCGGCCGCATTCCTTTTTTTGTTAGCGCCCGAAATCGCATTTTTCATGCTGCCACATCTCGGCTTTTTATTGGCCAGTGAATACAATGTGATGGGACGGCTCGAGGCCTGGTATCCGGCGATGTTGGTAATCTTGCTTTATTGGGCAGCTGCCGTTGGTTTATCGCGCTTGCGGGGTCGTTGGCAAAAGATCGGAATGGTCTTGCTGTTAGCGGCCAGTTTTGCAGGCTGGATGACGCAAAGTAGATTATGGCCTGGCCCTCATTATGATCCAACACGCTATCAAGTGACCGGGCATCACCGCCAGGTAGAAACTGTGCTGCAATCCTTACCCGCCGCTGCGATTGTAATGGCTCAAGACCCGCTGGTGCCGCATCTTTCACATCGTGAGAATATTTATATCTTCCCCTGGACACGCCGGGGCAACCAGCCGGATTTTGTGGTGTTGGATCGTGAGATGCGGCCGTATCCCTACAGCGCCGACGAATACCGCACGCGCTTTTATGAAATTCTGGCGGGTGATACCTATGAGATCGCCCAACAGGCCGGCAGTTTGTATGTGTTTGAATATGTGGAAACGGCCGTGCCTGCCGTGGCAGTAAATGAAACTTGGGGTGATTCCTTCACTCTGCAAGGGTATTCCATCGCCGCAGCCTTACCAGATGAAATCTATACCGCAGACCTAGAGGAATTACCGGCGGGATCAACCCTTCGTGTCGCCTTAAATTGGCAGGTGACTGCCGAAATGGGTCAAAATTACACCGTATTTGTGCATGCGGTAACGCCCGATGGTCGTGTTGTGGCGCAGCATGACAGTTGGCCTGCCGACACCCACCGGCCCACAAGTGTACTGCCTGCAGGCGAAAAAGTACGTGACGTACATTATCTGACGCTTATGGAAGCGGCATCTTTGGATGATTTGAGTTTCCGCGTGGGTTTGTATGAAGCCACAACGGGGGAGAAGTTGATGTTGGAAGGGGAACGGCCGTTTCTTTTGCTGCCCGGTGAATAGAACCTGTTGTATACAGAAGTTCAACTTTTCAAAAAAGTTGAACTTCTTGGCCGACAACATGTCAAAAAAGAGCTTCGCTTACTTCCTTCTAATCATAACTGCTTTACTCATCAGTCTGCTTTTGTTGATCGATGGCTGGCCGTTTTTGCGCGGCGGTTTTGGTTGGCGCTGGCCCTATGTTGGACCAGCTTGGAACACCGTTTCCTCATTATTTTTACCCGCATTGCTCAGCTTAATCTACCTCTTGGGCGTTTGGCAGCTGCGTGAAAAATCAGCCTGGCTTTTTTTAGGCTGGGTTTTGTTGGGCACAGTGATCATCCCGCCGGCGTTCTTACGCATTTTAGAACAGCCTTTGTATTTGTTGTATGTGCGTACCGTTTCCAGCTTGATCAGCGGCGGTTATACGGCCGGCACAGAAATCTCTTCTTTAGCGGTCACCCTTCCGGCCTGGCCGCAGTTGATGACGGATGGTCAGATCGGACAATCGATCCATACCACCCTCAGCCCACCCGGCTGGCCTACTGTTTATTATTTGGCCGCAAAAGCGTGGGCAATGCTGCCGGGTTTAAGTGCAAAGGTTGGTATGGCATTACGGCCGTTTCAATGTCATAACCCCTTTGTTATGGCCCATACCAATGCCCAAATTAGCAGCGCCTGGTTGGGTATTTTGTCCCCGCTTTGGGGCGCGTTAACCATCTTGCCCCTGTATGGTTTAAGCCGCCAATTAACAAGTGAACGTGTGGCGCGTTTCGCCGCCGCCGGTTGGGTATTGGTTCCGGCTTTGACTTTATTTATGGCTACGCTCAACACACCCTATCCACTATTTGCAGCCGCCGTTTTCTTTTTCCTTGTGTCAGGTCTCAAACAAAGCCGCAGCCGGGGTCAATTTGTATATTTGATGCTGGCCGGAGTATTCAGCGCTGTCTGTCTCGTTTTCAACTTCTCATTCCTGCCTGTAATTTTGTTTTGTGGCTGGTTTACGCTGCTATTTTTGTGGGCCGGCAGTTCGTGGCCGGCTTCGATAGCTGCTGCACTTAAAGCTGGTTTGCAATTTGGTTTGGGTTTGGCACTTATCTTGTTGCTTTATTGGTTGGCCACGGGCCATCATTTATTGGCCTTGATCCCGATAGCGATGGGACGTCATTTGGATTTAGAACGGCCGTATCTACCCTGGCTTTGGCTGCATACCTGGGATGTGGTTTTGTTTGTTGGCTTGCCGATCTTTGGCTTGTGGTTGTTCAGTTTAGGATCGGTTTCTGGCAAACTGATCCGGCGCATGTCGCTGGCTCTGCTGCTAACATTGGCGATTATGGTGCTTTCGGGCACGGCACGCGGCGAAACAGGGCGAGTCTGGATGTTTTTTATGCCGTTTATGTTGTTGGCTGCAGCGGACGTATGGCAAAAACAAAAAATACCGTGGCAAATTGGTTTGTTGGCGGCCCAAATAGTCTGGCTCTTTACGCTGATTCTTGTCCTACGACCGGTCGGCCTCGATTTGGAACGGCCGCCCCTTTATGCTGAATTAGCACCGTCACCGTTAGAAACGGCCGTAATACCCGTGCAAGCCACCTTCGGCGATGAACTGCTGTTAGAAAACTTCCAATCTGCTTATTCATCGGCAACCAATCAATTGACTTTGCACTTAACATGGCAGCCGCTGCAACAAATGGCAGCGGGATACTTTTTCTCTGTGGCTGCCGTTGCGCCTGATGGCTCAGTCCAGGTCGGCGAAAAATGGTCGCCGCTGGATTACCAATATCCCACCACCTGCTGGCTGCCGGGAGAAACGGCCGTTGTCGACAGCATCATCATCGATCTTGGTCCACAGCCCCAAAGTGGTGATTGGTGGCTCAGCCTCTCAGCCTTCTCACTGGCTGCCGACGATTCTCCGCATTATTTGCCGGTTACCTTACCCGACGGCAGCATAGACCCCTCTCACCAAATCGGTCTTGGTCCGCAGTCAGTTCCATGATATATGTTCAAGAAGCCGCACCTTTTTGAGTGTGGACTTTGTGAGTTTTGTGTAATTTCTCTTTTGTGGTTTTCACAAATTTCAGATAAAATTCTCTTGACACGCTGCGTCATGTGTGCGATAATGAGCGTGCGCTCATTATTTGAGGAGCCGCTCATTTAGAATCAGTAAATCGCGATTTTTCATATTATGTGGCTGTATCGTGATTTATTACAGAGATATATCATTTGATGTTAGCCCCACAAGCTCAGACCCGCCGTGAACGCCGCATTGCAGAACGACAGGCACAAATCCTGGAGGCCGCTGCGATCGAGTTTAGCCAAAAAGGATACGGCCGTGCTACGACGCGTGAAATTGCGGCGCGTGCTGATTTATCCGAAGGCACCCTCTATAACTATTTCAACAACAAACAAGATCTACTCAGCGGCGTGGCGCGTACCTTTGCCGATGATATTACCCAAAAAATCGCTGCGATTGAAGCCGATAATATCGAAGATATGATGACCCAACTGCTGACGGATCGATTTAGCAGCGGTCGCGAGCGCCGCCTGTTTATGCTTTTTTTGTATGAAGCCCCCTTAAACCCTGATGTACAACGGATTTATGTGCAAGAAGCACTTTATCGCATTATTGACGCAACGGAAGAACGTTTCCGTCAATTGATCGCCTCCGGTGCGATGCGCCCTGTGGATCCGGCAACGGCCGCACAGGCGATCAGCGCCACCATCATGGGATTTGGAGCCTTGTTTGAATTGGGACGCCATGCACGCAGTAAAAATGGCAAAGAACCTTTCTCGGCCCAAACAATGGGGCAGGAAGTGACTGACTTGTTTTTTAACGGTATGCGTCCCGCTCAGGATGGAAACTGATGACGTTTTCCTGGGGGCAGCGCACTTATGTCATGGGCATTTTGAATGTCACACCGGATAGTTTTTCGGGAGATGGCCTGGCTGCCGGCACTGAGGGAGATGTTGTGGCAGCGGCCGTTGCCCAAGCCCGTCAATTTACAGCCGCTGGTGCTGATATTTTAGACATAGGCGGTGAGAGTACAAGACCCGGCAGTCAACCCATCACAGCAGATGAAGAACTGGCGCGTGTTTTGCCGGTGATTAAAGCTGTTAAACAAGAAGCGTTAGATGTAGTTATCTCGATTGACACCTATCGTGCACAAGTTGCCGCAGCGGCCTTAGCTGCGGGTGCAGATTGGGTAAATGATGTCTGGGGACTGCGTATGGATGCGGCTATGGCAAACGTGGTTGCTGATGCCGGCTGTCCAATCGTTCTTATGCACAATCGCAGTAAGCCCAAGAATGTGAGCCAGGAAGAGAAACTTGGAGGGCGTTATGTAGGCATTCACTATGAAGATTTGATCGCTGATGTATGCCGTGAACTGCAAGAGAGTATTGATTTGGCCGCTGCGGCAGGTGTCAAACAGGAACAAATCATCATCGATCCGGGCATCGGGTTTGGCAAGACAGTGGCCCAAAATGTGCAGCTGATCCATGCACTCGACCAGATCAAAAAATTAGGTTATCCGCTGTTGTTAGGCACTTCGCGTAAATCCTTCATTGGCTATACGTTGGATTTGCCGCCGGCGGATCGTGTTGAAGGCACGGCCGTTACCGTAGCAATCGGGATCGACCGTGGTGCTGATATTATTCGAGTCCATGATGTGAAAGCGATGGTGCGTGTAGCGCGCATGGCCGACAAAATCGTGCGTAATTGAGAAGATTTTTATGAGCATTTCAGCATTTCAGCATTTCAGCTAGTCAGCTTTTTCGCTGACTGGCTGACCCGCTGACAAGTTGACAAGCTTACTTATTTTTCGAGGAGCTGATATGTTAGATTTTAGATTAGATACAGAGCAGCAGATGCTCACCGATGCGATTGGGCGCTACTCAAAAGAGATGGTGCGCAAAGTGTATCGTGATGCCGAGGAAGATGGCGAACTTCCAGATGATGTCGTACAGGCTGGTTGGGAGATGGGCGTTTTACCTACCGGCATTCCCGCAGAATTTGGCGGTTTTGGCGAGTATTCGGCCGTTACCGGCGCTGTCGCTACAGAAGAATTCGCGTGGGGTGATTTGGCCTTGTCATTAAAAGTCATGACGCCCAATTTAGTGGCCGTGCCGCTGATGTTGGCCGGCACAGAGGCCCAAAAAGCAGCTTACCTTCCTGCCTTTTGTGATGAAACGATGCCGAAAATGACCGCCGCGCTCACCGAACCAGTGATTCAATTTAATCCACATCGTTTGGCGACAACGGC
>JAGRDI010000125.1:0-2286 GCA_020432765.1 Anaerolineales bacterium
TTTACCAGAGGAGACTTGTCAGGTTTTATGATCAATTTGCTCACCTTCCACTCGTGGTAGAAACCTGACAAGTCTAGAATTCGCCAGACTCCCGTAATTAGTACAATTCGTGGCAAAAATTTTACTCAGACGGGGCTGCTTCCTCTACGGCCGTATCTCCCTCACTACTTGTGTCGGGGGCCACCGAATCGTCAGGGAATACTGCATCGGCATCAAAATCGAGCGCGGGGCCAAAAATCGGGGCAAATTTGAGGATGCGGTTGTTGCCACTGTCGGCGATGTAGACATTGTCTTGTGCATCAATGGTGATGCCGTTGGGCAGACCAAAGTTGTTGGCATCAGTGCCGAAGTTACCGAAACGACCCAAGTAGGTGCCATTGGGATTGAAAACGAGCACGCGGAACCCTTCTGGATCAGTCACATAAACCCGTCCGGCACTGTCAACGGCCGTATATGGTTTATTGTTGATCGATGTGCCTTCCCAGGCGGCAACCGGCCACTCATTGATAGCAAACAGTTCGGGCGTGAACTGTTGGATGCGTGCATTCCAGGTGTCGGCCAAAAAGACTGAGCCATCTGGTCCCTGGCTGATGCCCACCGGTTCATTCATTTGCCCCAACTGATTGCCAAAGCTGCCGACCTGCTGCACAAAATTGCCATTACGATCTAACAATTGCATGCGGTGGTTACCTGTATCAGTGACCAGTAGTTGATTATCAGCGAGCAGCGTGATAGAGCGTGGCCCGAAGAATAGACCCAGGCCGTTATTATTATCTTCGGCTGGTGAACCGCTGACGCCAAAACTGGCGACAAAATCGCCATCTAGCGTGAATTTTTGAATCCGATGGTTCCAGGTGTCGGCCACATAGATATATTCATCATCAACAGCAATGCCCCATGGTTCGTTGAATTGGCCTGTGTCGGTGCCAAAGGAGCCAAAAACATTTATGGGTGTGCCATCAACATCAAAAACTTGTATACGATGATTGCCGGAATCGGCGACATAGATACGGCCGTCTGTACCAATTGCTAAATTACGTGGGGCTGAAAGTTGACCCAATTCAGTGCCGGGATTCATACTTGCATTCAAAACCAAATTGTTGATTGGCGTTAGCTCGCCTTCTGCGTAGGGGTCTTCAAAGCCACCTGCTGCAACCGCGCCCACACCATAATCCCACATCGTTGGCAGCACATCATTGCGCACATACATGCGTAGTTCGTGGCGCAGTGGCCATTCGCCTGCTGTAAACGTGCCGCCGAAGGTCTCACCATATTTTTGATAATCACGGTAGAAGAAAATGTCCCATAATGCCTGACGCACATTGGCATTCATAATGCCGCGCCGTTCTTCGGCTGGCGTTTGCGGATTGCCTAAAATCGCGTTCATATTGATCTGGCGATACTCTTCCATTGGCCACCAGAGGAAAGTGTGTTGGGTTTGCTGATAATTATTGCCTAGATAAGGTTCGACTTTGTCCCAATTTTTATTGCCCACGATAATTACGGGCGATTCGTTCAAGCTTTGGCTCGGATTTTCGCCGAAAAAGACACGATTGGGATAGTCGCGCAAATACCAGGTGAATGGCCAGGAGACATCACTATCGAAAGCAACTTTGATGCTTTTATCGCCATTGAGACGCATTGACAGCTCTTCGATTTGCTCCATGACGACATCTTTGGTGGCGGGAGCACCATGTGCATAGACCATAAATTCGTTGGTGTAATCGGCGTTGGGGAAGCTGGACATATAGGTGAAGCGAATGGTGAGCAGACTCAACAGTGTGAAGATGCTGAGGATGATAATGGTTTGACGGATAGAAACGGCCGTACGTTTGAAATAACGCTGCCACAGGAAGATAACACCGATGGCTAACAAGAGACTGCCCAAGAAACGGCCGATGCCTGTCAAAGCCGCTGTTTCTTGATTGCCGAGTTGGATTTGTCCCAACAAGAGTGGTCCCACGACAAACGCCAGCGCAATCATTAAGAGCAAAGTCAAGCCCCAAAGGATGACAGCATTGCGGCTGAATAAATCGCTTACACTCAAATGAGCCAGTTTTTCATTAAAATACCAGCCTGCTAAAAACGCCATTGGAATCACGAAATGGAAACTCAGCCAGGGCATTTTTTCACCTGCATAAGTGTAGGCAACCCAGGTCAACAGCAGCCACCAGGTGACAAATGGTACAAAATCTAACAATGAACTGGAATCAAAGAGTGACCAGACCCCTTTTTCTAATTCGTATTCCTCACGAATTTGACGACGGCGTACCATAAACCAATATA
>JAGRDI010000125.1:2357-17981 GCA_020432765.1 Anaerolineales bacterium
GAGTTCGGATCGCCGATTGTGTTGATGTAAACCCAGTTGGCAAAGCTGAATAGCAGAAACATGAGTAGAAGCAAGATAACCCAATAGCCCAGGACTTCATTGGTATTTTTTTTCTGTGTCCACAACCGTACGGCTAAAATTGAGAAGATGAGCGGTAGAAATTCATAAAAGGGTACGACAATCAGGTAATAGAAAATTGGTTGGCTGCCACGCTGCACGGCTTGTTGTTCCAACCAATAACCGAGTGAGCCGATGATGCCACTGGTAAAGCCGCCCATATTGGTGAACATAGACGTGTATAGGAGGGTGAAAAATGCATAGAAGATAACGGCAATGATTAGCCAACGACGTCGATTCCACCATAGACCGAGTAAAATACTGATGATCAACGCGATCATGAGGAAAAAGCCCGAACGGACAATACCTGATTGGAAATAAGATTCCCAACAGGTGGCGTTGCCCATGCGTGCAAAGAGAATTGACAGGCTGCTCATTGTTTCTTGCCCATCAAGGATGCATTGGTTGAGGTTGTAATCTCGCGGATTCCAACCCGCAATTGTGGTGAGAAGGGGGGATACCATCGGCAAAATTAATGTGGTGAAGAGGATAATTAGGTCAAATTCAGGGTATTCATCTAGTTCGGGTCGCATGGCACGGATGGTGAGAAACAAGCCCAAGCCCAAGACACCAATGCCAATGATTTGCGACCAACGCATGATGGTTTCAAGATTACCTTGATTTTCTGTTTCTGCCGTGTCAGTTGGCTCTGCATTCGGGTCGGCAGCAAAACCTTCGGTGGTAGCTGTGGTTTCGGCCGTTTCTGGTGCTTTTGTGGCTGCACGTTGGCCGGCTAAGCCAATGCCAACAATAATCAAACCAGCTAGTACAACCAGCATGGGCGTACGGATTTGGACGAGATTGTTACGAAACCAGGGTGCATGCCACAGTTTGACCAGCAGACGGATGATCAGATAACTGCCAAAAATAGCCACGTAAATGAAGGCCACTTCTTTGGTGGCAAACATTAGTGCCAGACCTGCCCCGAACCAATATAAATATTTATCTTTGCGTTCGCGGAAGTAATACCAGATGGCGATAAAGATGATCAACGCCCACATGATCACGTACACATCATGACGAATATAACGCGAATAGTAGGTGACGTAAGGCGAAATCAGGAAGAAGAAGCTGGCGAACAATGCCCCTATGCGCCCAATCCAGGAGCGTAAAAAGTAGGGTATAAGGATCAAAATGATGCCGAAAATAGCGATGGGCAGCCGTGCCGAGAAATCGCTGGCACCAAAAAGCCAATACGAAAGTGATGTAATGTGAAACAGAAAGGGGCCATGCATGAGGGGCGTGTGATTGTATCCCTGGCCATCGTAATATTGGTAAGAAAACTGCGTGTGCAAACTCTCGTCATGGCTCATGACACGATCGCCCAGCCCCCAAAAGCGGCTGAGGATGGCGATGATGATGAAGAGCAGGTAGATCGCTTTTTCCCAATCAAGGTGCAGCGAGGCGATAAACGGCCGTTGCAAGACATCATTCAGTATATTCGATTTACTTTCTGCTGGCGTACTCTCTTCAGGTGAAATGGTCAGTTCGGTCATAACTTCTCACTGGCATTGTGTTTGTTGTGTTTGGTTTATTTGGTCGTCAATTCTGTGACGACAACGATGGGTGTGGGATTAGGTGCTGGACGCGGGTTGTTGGTAGCGATAGTGGCAGGTGGCAAAGTGGCAACGCCTGTGCTGAGCAGCGTCGAAGCGGCTGGCTCAGTCCCTTGTGATTGGGGTAAGGGGTTGGCGATGAGAACGGCCGTTCCGGCTTCCGGTGTAATAGTTGCAGTGACATCAGCGGCTAAAACTGTGTTTACAAACGCTGGTGCAGCGTCAATGGGAAACGCTAATTGCAGTCCCAAACTGCCTAATAATAACAAGAACACCATAAACGCCGGTGCTAAACGTTTGTGCCAACGACTAAATCCCCACATGGGTTTGGTCCTGTGAGGTGAGGTGGGCATGAGTTGGCGTAAACGGCGCGGTGTTGGCGCAGTTGTTTTTTGCAACGTAGAATGCAGCAGGCGTCCAATTTGCTGTTCTGCTTTTAAGCTGCGTTGGCATTGCTCACATAGCTTGACATGCTGTTCCACACGCTGTCGTTGCGCTGGTGGCAGTAAATCCAATACATATTCAGTTATTAGTTCATGTACGTGTTCTTGTGTCATTTACTAATTGTAAAAACTCAGGAAGGAAACTTTGTTTCCGCTTTAAATATGATTTGCTTTTGTCATTTCTTTTACACAGTGAGGAACTGAAAAGCGCAATTTGCAATGAGTACTACAACAGGCTCAGCACAGATTTGATTTTAGACTTGTCAGGTTTCTACCACGAGTAGAATGTGAGCAAATTGATCATAGAATCTGGCAAGTCTTCTCTGGTAAAATAAAAACGCCAGTGCACAGTTTGTTATTAATATTCAGAAAGAGCGGCAGCTAAATGTTCGCGGAGGGCTTTGTGGGCGAGGCGCATACGTGATTCGGCCGTTTTGGGGGGGATGTCCAAAATTTCCCCAATTTCGGCATAACGTAAGCCTTGATAATAACGTAGAATGGCAACTTCACGCAGTTTGGGCGAAAGTTCGCCCAGCGCTTGCCAGACAGTTTGCTGTTGTTCGGATAATGCCAAAGCAGCGTCAGGTGTGGGATTGTTTTTATCAGGGATATCGATGTGGATGGGACCGTCTAGTGGCGAGGTTGGCAGCCATTTGCGACGGCGCTTGTTGCGGCTGCGGCTAACAGCGATGCGATATAGCCATGTTTTGAAAGCGGATTTTTTGTGATTGTAATTCTTGAGTTTGCGAAAGGCGTATTCGAAGCTGTCTTGCAATACTTCTTCAGCATCTTCTTGATGTTGTAACAAACTGTATGCTAGACGATAGATCATGCCGGCATGTAAATTATAAAGTTCAACATAGGCATTGTCATCACCATGCAAGCAGCGTTGAATGAGTGCCAGACTGCCGTCGTCGGTAGGGGGGGTGGTTACGGCCGTTTGCGTAACATTTGTTGCGTCCCAATTTAATGCGTGTTGCTCTGTCATTTTTTTTCTTTGCCGCAAATGTCATGAATTTTACGAATTAAATGCATGTAATTTGTGAAATTCGCGGAAAACAATTTTACTGTATCAAATCTGCCCGTACCCATAGGATAACACCATCGCGTTCAGGCTGCATGTTAGATTCATGGAAAAACCAGAATCGTAACGTGTCTTGCACAGGAGTTTCACTCGAAACTAACGTCGCCGTACCACTAGTTGTCAAATCAAAATCTGATCCCAGATAATCACTACCTAAAAACGGTTCAGCCATGCTTTTGGGCGTAATTAATGCGGCCGTTTGTGTGCCGGGTGGTAGTGTATTACCAAACTGTGCCTGTTGAAAATCACGGAGATACCAACGCAGTGCGGGTGTGTCGACAGCACTGTGGATATTGATGTCGTAATCTGATCCCACAACCTGCCGTGATACATCCCGTAACGTTGAGGCCATTAAAGGTAGGCTATCAGCTGTCGCCGTTGTGACCCAACGTTCCTGTGGGTTGTTGCCGTTTGTATGGGTTAAATTCCAGGCTGTACCCCACTGGTAAATGCTTAGTAAGATGAGAACTGCTAATAGACTACCTTGGATAACGGCCGTTTCTGACCATATCCACATAAAATAAAGTGCGAAGGTTGCCACTACAAATATGATTAAGCTCATCCAAATATTAGCTAATTCGGTACCATAAACACTGGTTCGTAAAAAACGGGCGATATTGACGACAATTGCACCACCTAACAAAGCTAAGATGGCTGCCATTAGCCAGGAATGCCAGGTGATTGCTTTGCGTAAAATGTGATTGGTAAACAAGCCTAGCAGCAAATAACTTGCCAGGGTAATTATTAAGGTGTTGTTTAATGTGCCTCGTTGCAGCAGCAAAATGATTAGAGCGCCGGTTAGCCAATAGACTAACAAGGTGCCTAATGGTTGGTTGCGCCACACTGCCCACAGAATGGCAAAAATGCCCAAAATAACGAGCACAAGTTCATAACGCACCAGCGCAAGGAATGGCTCCAACAACTGTTGCAAATCGCCACTGGATGTGAATTGGGTGATCCAATCGCCAAAAATCCCGGCTGCTGCACCGATGCCGGGCAAATAGGTGAGAAAGCGTGTGCTGAGGAGGAGTGCAGTGACGAAAAAGAATACCGCCATTGTGCCCCACAAATCACGTTCAATCGAAAAAACTTCTTCATTATTTAGTTTAGGGCCGACGAATTGACTTAATAACCCGGCCAACATCAAGGTAATCAGACCGGTATAAAAGAGCGGCGCGCTGGTGATGCCCAGACCAATGGCAATCGCAAGGATGTAGCGCCAGGGCTTGGACTGTGTATCGTAAGTGCGTATGAGGGCAACGGCCGTTAACCCCACAGCGAAAATTGCCAGCGCATCACCGCCAACTGTGCGTGAGACAACGGCATTTAAGGGGGAGATGGCAAGCAGAACGGCCGTAACCAATGCACCCATACTGCCTAGCCGTTCGCGTAAAAACCAGGGCAGTAGCACCAGTCCGATCCCGAATAAAGCGGGCACGAGTCGAGCTGTCATATCTGAATCGCCAAAAAACGCCATGAATAGGCTGGTTAAGCTGAAATAGGCGGGGCTTTGGATGGAAACGGCCGTGTTGCCCGGCTGCATATTTTGCCAGACATTTAATGCCTGGATCGCCTCTGTTGGTGACAGCGGCACACTTTCCAGGCCAGACAAGCGCATCACTGCCGCCATGAACACCGTAAGCACATACAAGCCGCCGGTAACAAGCGATCTGTTATCTTGGTTTACTTCTTCAGTTGGTAAATCAATTACTGTATCCATATTAAAATCAAAGTTGCCAAATATCATTAAGAATAAAATTCTGAAAGTTATCAATTTCGTTATTCAAGCGTGGATTTGTAACCATGTCTGGCCGGGGATCAACATAATAAACGCCATTCATACGATTTAGTGCGACTGTATATCCCAAGAAATGGTTCGTTTTAAACGTAGAGTTAATACTAAAAATACTATTTGCTCTACGTGCGCGTTGCACATCGTGTAGAAAAATGGCAACGACTTTTACTTCTCGACCAAGTAGCTTTGACAACAAATACTTGTCCAAGAAAATCTTGTCAATTCTATCTTTACTAGTTGTTTTAACAGAGCCAATTATTTCGTCCGGATGTATGAACTCGCTTTCAGATGCAATGATGGCACTCTTATCTGAGAACACAAGATCAAGTTCATATGACATTTTATAATCTGGAGCTTCTGGAATAGGCACTGAAATTGTGCGCGATTCGCAAGCAAAACCGATTTCTTTGACAATCAGTTTGACTAAGTTTTCAAAAAGCTGTCCGATTCTTTTTCTGGACTGATTTGAATTCTCAAAAGAATCGCCAATACTCCCAATAATTTGTTGGATTGTATATACAGCCTTATTGATTTCATTTTGTTTTATATTTTGTTGAAGATGTGGTTTGTTTACTGTTGCAGATCTATGTTTTTTCAAATCTGATAATATCGACATGAAATGATCAAATATTTGTTGAAAATCATCAATTGTCTCTATAAACAGGTTCGAGTTTAACGGCCGTGTGATTTTATGACTATATGTAGCATCATACTGGAAAAAGAAATACCGATGGTCGTTAGGCGAGATTATGCGTGTTGGGTTTTCTTCAGCAATCAGGTTCAAAAACGCCTGGGAAAGCGTATAATAATCTACGAGTGTATTAAAAGCAGATTTGTCTTGGATGCTGGATTGTAAATCAAACAAAGTAGGCTTGGATATCATCGAATGGATTTTCTCCGATTAGCATTGTTTATATCAAATTCAATCCATTTTTCAATTGACCAATCTTTAACAAGTTCAATTCGCTTTATTGCCCATTGACAATAATCTTCTGAGAAGTCACAGCCCAGCCAATTACGCTTTAATTGTTCTGACACAACTGTTGTTGTTCCTGATCCTAAAAATGGATCGATAACTAAATCACCTTTGTTAGAAGAGGCTAAAACAAGTTTGCGAAAAAGCTCTTCCGGTTTTTGAGTTGGATGGGGCGTTGTTTCATTCATGCCATTACAGGTGGTTGGTATTTCAATGACATCGCGAGGTTTTGCTCCTTGTGGATGAGGCTGCCAAACATAGGTCTTATTCTTGCCATATTGGCTTGAATCTGCTTGCGTTCGTTTCGGATATTTTTTTGTATGGTTTCCATATGGGATGCGCACATCGTCAATGTTGAATGTGAAAGCTTTGCTTTTGCGGAAGTGTAATATGCTTTCGTGTGATCGCCCCCAGTCGGAATGAAGATTGGCTTTATTCTTATAATGCCAAACTAACCAGCGACAGCCCTCAAAAAATTTCAAAGCAGGCAGCTTGAGGTCCGCTAATATTTCAGAGAAACCACATACATAAAGTGTTCCATTTGGTTTTAATATACGTGCTGCCTGTTCTATCCATTTTAGAGACCATTCAACATAAGCTTGTTGGGATTCAAATGTGTCCCATTCTGCTTTTTTTATATTGTAAGGAGGATCGGCAATAATGAGGTCAACAGTTTCTGATTGGAGTGTAGACAGCCATTGGATGGAATCGCCAACAAAAATCTTGCCGTGTGGATGATCATACAGTAATTGTGCATTTAATGAACCATTTGGGGAATTGGCAAGGTCAAAGACTTTCCCTTTTTGTAACGCTTGTTCGGAGAAAAGAGATAATTGATTGTCAGAGGCATACTGAATTGATGGCTCTTTAAGCGCTTTTTGCAAAAGGTCGGATTGCTTGTTGGAAGTATCCATGGGTTAAAAGTATCCTTGCACAACATTTTTATCGTATGGTTTTACATTATACATCATTGTATGGGTTGATTTATTGGGTTGGGTTCCAATGATAAATCGTAACTGAATTATTTGTAAATGCGGGATCCAATTGTTCGGTAAATTTCTCAAGTCCAATTGGGTCGTATGCTTCGCGTTCCAAATTGCCGACAATGATATATTCGACAGCGTATTGGTTTAATAGATGGCTGATGCCGGCAAGGTCGGTTTGTGAATAAATGTCGCGCACGGCCGTTTCGCGTTGAGCCGGTTCGGGTGTGTCACCGCGCCATTGGTATTCGTGACCAGCCCAGCCTAAGACGGTGGGCAGTCCTGTATTGGCGGCGTAACGGCCGTAGCCTGAATATTGTCCACCAACAGCCTCCAAAATCACAGGCGTGCCTTCTAACTCACGCAGCCATAACAGTGCCTCGTATTCGTCGGGATTAAAGCGCTGAATTTGTGCCAAACCGTTCAGGGTGGCAGCATTTTCTTTTTCTTGCCCACGAAATTCCATCGCCCGCGAATTGACTCCATAAATTGGAAATAAGAGCGCAACAGTAAATGCAAACCCATAGCCAAGGGTAGCCACAAGTGGCACCCAGCGTTTTGCGCCGCGCCAGCCAACCCAGAGATAGCCTAAACTGAATAATGCAGCGATGCCAAACAAGACCCATGCCTGATAATAAAATTTGAAGATGGTATTCAGGCGCTGCCCAAAGTTATCACGCAAATAAACAAATTCAGGGCCGAGTGTGAGCAAGGCGGCGGTGAAGATGAGCAAAAGCGCGAATGGCAGCGACCCTGATGTTTGTCGTGTAGGAGATTCGTTTTCATCTACCGCAGGTTTGTTGAGTATATTAGGCCAGATCATGACGATTAGCGCGATGAGTGTGCCTAAATACAGAGCCATGGCGGGGAAGTTGAGTTTGGCGCGGATGAGAGCCGGTAGGATGGCGAAAACGGCCGTTACGCCCCAACCCATATCCAAAGGCTGCTGCGTGCGTGCTGGCAATGTTAATCCTAATTCGTTGGCAATTGCGAGGACACGCCCAGAACCGTCTTGTGTGACAGCGATGATCAAGCCAAATAGCAGGGTGATGAGAAAAAGGATGAGGATGAGGGCAACGGCCGTTACCAGTCCCCAGCGCCAATACCGAAAACGCTGTCTTGCCCCCAATGCCAACAACAAAAAAGTAATTGACCACAAAGGCATACCAAAGATAATTAGGAAATGTGACAACCGCGTGGGGCGCATCAGCATCGGCAGCAAATAGGGTGCGCCGGCTTGTGAGCGGAAGCCGAGGTAAAAGGGTAAATAGAGCAAAATGATAGGGATTAACAGCACCACGCTAATAATGATTGTTTGCAATAATAAACGTCCTGGTCGCCAGCCATCAACTTGCCAACGCGCCAAGAAAAAAGCACCCAATACCACAAAAAGGTGAATCAAAAAGTCCCAAGTGTTGAGGAAAGACAAGCCACCCAGCAGCAGGGCTGTAAAAAGCCAAAGTGCTGGGTTGGGTATAAATTCACGAAAGCGCGAAACGGCCGTCCAGCCACCCCCATTGGGTAATTGCCAACGTCCTGCTTCCAGCCACCATGCTAATGCCACTGCCAGACTCAACAGTGCAAATGGCAGTGCCAACACATGTGGATGCATATCGCCTAGAATAAAACTGAAACTGGGTACCTCTACAATCGGTTCCAGCCCTTCTTCGGCACGACCAGAGAGATGATATTCGTGGATCGGCCGTGATGAGCGCCACCACCACCAACTTGAGGTTGTATAGCGCGGTGTGGTCTCGGGATTGGGCGGTGTATTCAAATCGCGTACATCTAACCAGGCCCAGACTGCTGGTGAACCAATATTGTTGGCATAAGCCACCTCCAAGCCAACTTCTAAATTGCCCACTACCGGAATTGCTAAAGCCGCCACCAACCCCAAAATCCAAGCTAACTGTTTGTGGTTCGCTCGCCTTTCGCCCTCTCCCCCTTCTCTCTTATCTTCATGTTCCGCCGTATCCCTTTTATCACCAATTAGCGCCACAAGATTGTAAACCAATCCAAAAGCGCCAATACCTGTGCCGGCTACCAACCACGCAATCGACAAATTAAATGCCAACATTTCGGGCACAAATGCCAGGCGTGCCAAAACCGAACTCATCACATAGCCAAAGTAATAATAGCTGATGGCAAACCCAGACAACCAGGGATCAAGCGGAGGCATTTGCGGGCTGCGGCCGATCGAATTCAAAAAAGCAAATTCCATCGGTTTTTCAGTCGCCGAAATTGCTGGATTCTGTGAACGCACCCATACCCACAAACCAAAAAGCAGTAAAAAGACAAGTTCGGTTAAAATCACCTGCCCCTGATTTGCCTTTAACCAAGCCTTGAGATCAACTGTATCAGTCGCTAGATTTCCTTTTGTAGCATTGAATGTTTTTGGTGATTTTCGATACACCCAAACCGAAAGTCCCACAAGTGCCAACAAAGCGACCAGAATGCTGCCGAGGTTGTTGCCTAATAAGCCCAGACTGCCGAACATCCAGAACAAATAGCTAACGATCAACAACCCGACCATTTTGACAAAGGCATAACCTCTGTCAGGCAGGCGCTTGAATAATACGAAGGCCAATGG
Organism: Anaerolineales bacterium; assembly: GCA_020432765.1. Lineage (GTDB taxonomy): Bacteria > Chloroflexota > Anaerolineae > Promineifilales > Promineifilaceae > JAACFF01. The sequence continues at coordinate 11,902 of JAGRDI010000125.1, forward strand.
TGTGGCCGCAGCACCCACAACCATGAGTGCCAGCCACCAACGAAAAGCTGCGAAAATTTCAGATGCAGGCATGAATCAATTACGTTTCAGTGAGCCGGTTGACTTGATAAATCGTGACATTTTCATCTTGATAAGTCACGCTTAATGTGCCAAATTCGACCATTTGTTTGAATTTTTCTAATCCTTGTGGTGGATAATAGGTGTTTTCAAGTTCACCGACATAGATGTATTGGACATTGTATTTATCCAGAATATCTTGGGCTTGGATGCTGTCGGTCGTTGAATACAAATTGTTGACATCGTTGATGCGGTTGCTGACCAAACTGCCAGGCACGACAGCGCGTTGTTGGCGCTGGTGCCAATCCCAACCGACGATGGCGGGTAAGCCGGTGTACATAGCCACGCGGTTACCAATCGAGCGGTAAGGATTGCTGCTGTGGGCTTCGGCGATGACCGGCGAGCCTTCGATATTGCGCTGCATCCATTGTAAGGCGGCGTAATCAGTTTCGAGTTGAATGGTACGGCCGTTGCCCAGGTAATCGGTGTCGCCATATTCCACATACGGCATAAACGCCATGCCATCGAGTGTATGAGGTGCATCTTTGCTCATGCGTACTTCCCATTTGGCCTTGGTCGCCAAGATGGGATAGAGTGCGGCAGCGATGAGCATCACGACTAAAACGCCTTGCCACACCTTGCGCAGTGCCGCCTTTTGACGCATCGCATTGATTGACCAAATGCCCGCGGCCCCAGCTACAATGCTCAAAATCAGCCATACTTGCATGTAGAATTTAAAGACTGTATTCATGCGTCCAATGTCGCCATCTAGGACGATGATTTCGACAGCCATTGTCAACCCCAAGGCACTGGCGATCAAGATCAGGACGACTCGGCGTGCAGCATCAATGCCCGGGCGCAGTCCTAACAAACCGGCAATGGTAAGCAGAGTTAAAACCACCGGCGTAATCCAATAACCCCGCAACACGAGCAAAATCAGTAAGAGTAAAAATAAAGCTAGAGCCAGCAATACTGGCTTAGCGATATTTTCCCACTTTTCCAGGCTTTCTTGCGTTAAACTGCTGCCCCAATCGCGAATTTCAATGATCAGGAAGGTGACAATGATGAAGAGGAAAATGCCGTAAATGGTCAAATAATTTTGCAGATGGGTGTATGATCCGGGCCAAAGTGATACTGATGAATAACCGACCCCATAATTGGCAGCAAAGGGCCAGAAGGTGATTGTGGCCAATATGAACAGAACGGCCGTTTGCAAAACTGCTTGGCCTACCATGCGCAAATCGAGTTTGTTTGCGCGTTTATAGGCGTGAAAAAACACAGCCAAAGCGCCAATCACCAGATAAGTCGGCCAATCCCAGGTATTGACAGCGCGTAAAACACCAATTGCCAGACCGCCCAGAAACCATTGCAAGCTGGTTTCAAACCAATTGCTGGCTTTGCTGTTGCTTTCATTGTTTGTATTGGTTTTGCTGGGTTGCAATGCCAACGCAACTGCCCAGCCTAAAGCCAACATTTGCAGCGGCATACTGATCATATGCGCGTGTAGATCGGCATACAGGAAAGTAAAAAATGGGAATTCGGTGATGGGCGCAACTTCGCCTTCCAAGAAGTTGATGGCACGCGTGGCTGTCCAAAACCAGTCACCGGGATAAACGGCCGCCGGCTGTCCGCCCAACATTTTCATGCCGCCGTCGAGTGTACGTGCGGCTGTGCCAATCAGCGGTAGATTGTCCAATCCCGCCGCACCGGTTTTGTACCAGGCATCAAATAAGACGCCAACCTCGGCTAGATTGCCCATGACCATGGCGATTACCATACCAAGCACACCGGCCCATACTGCTTTTTTACTCCACAAATTTGTGGTCTGATTAGCGCTTCGATCACGATAGACAACGAGGTTATAGGCAAGGCTAAAAACGCCTAAACCGGTAAAGCTAAACAACATCGGCAAGATCAAATTGTAGGCAACTGTGGGTACGACGCCGAGTAGTTTGGTGAGTGCGCCGACGTAGACAAAGCCGTAATAATAATAGTTGATATACCCTCCGGCAAACCACGGATCATAAGGTGGGAAGGTCGTCGATTTGAGAACGGCCGTAAAGTAAGACAGATCCATCGGTTTTTCACCGCCCCAAATCACATCCCATACATCTGGGTTGCCCAGCCGTACACCAATTTGAAGCAAATACAAGCCCACACCGACAGCTTCAGCCAACAGTAAATAGCGCCAATTTTGGCGTACAAAAGCGACTATCTCATGCCGATGGCGTATGAAAACCAGACCACTCACAATCACCATAAGCAGCAAGCCCAAGACAAGTGTGGCGCGGGTGTTGGGAAATATGTGCAGACTGGCAGTGATCCAGCCAAAATAGGAGATAATCAGCAAGGAAAGGATACGCGCCAACCCATAACCATGGTCGGGCAAGCCGCGCAAAACCACGAAGGTGAGCGGGAAAGCCAACCAGCCTAACAAAATCACAGCCAGCCACCAAACAACTGCGGCCAGTGCCGGGTTTTGTGACAACAAACCATCGACATTAAATATGTCGCTGAATGTGCCATTGGCTTGTTGCACGGCTTGTGCCTCTGTAGACAACAACAAACCATTCGGAGATTGTGTGGCCTCCAGCGGATTCATGACGGTGACTTGGCTTAAATCGACACTGCCTAAAATCGCGGCAGCTTTTTCTGGGCTATACGCGTCGGTTTTTTTGAAAATCCAAACCGGCGGGTGGTCGTAGACGCTGAAGGCTTCTTCGGCAGCTAAGTCACCGGGTGGTGGCCAACCAACTTCAGGTGGCTGGCCCCAGCTAATTTTGCCTGCGGTGTCACTGATATGCAAAGGGCCAATTTGCAAGGGGGCATGTACTTGATGTACCAACTCGAAGCCTAAATCGCCGTTGAAGAGGCTTTCATAATAGCGAATCATTAAGGGATAAGTGAGGGGTAATCGGGGTAAATGCCATAAAGCGCGTTGGCTGCTCAGCATGATGTAGTCGGCTTCATCCACCCAGGTGAGGACATCGTTGAGTTTGTTAGAATCATTGTCGGGATGGGTGACTGGGCGTTGCCCACCGGTTACTTCGGTGTAGTAACCACCATAGGCATTACGGCCGTTTGTGCCTACAGGCAAAATGTCATCCCAATGTTCATTGACGATCAAGCTGGTTTTGGCGCGGATGGGCCCACCATCGCCCGCTTCGATATCGATTTGGGTGGGGGTGTTGGCAGCCACGGCCGTTTCTGGCAAGGGAATCGTGACTGGCTGCCAATCTTCATCTAAATAAAGCGGAAATTCCTCTGTTAACGCGCCATTAAAAGAGAGGCGCAGCGTTTCGCCGCTGTCTATGCCGACCTCTGCATCTGCGTCGCTCAGATAGTTAAAACGTATCCCTGTGATCGTGCCATCTTCGGGCAAAACAGCGATGATTTGTACGGGTGCGCCACCTGGTTGCAAATCAAATCCTTTGTTAGGCAGTTGCAATTCGCGTGGTTCACCATCAACTTCGTATACCAGTGTGGCGGCGGAGGGTACATTCTCGAAAATCCAGTTGGACGCTGCGATGCGGGTGACGGGCTGCCGGTAAATTTTGATAAAGGTGTTGGCCCATAACAAACTTGGAATAATAACCAGCGCCATAAGGATGGCAACGGCCGTGCGTTTCAAACCGCGTCGTGATTCAGTCGCGCCAGCCCGATCCCATAGAAAAAACAAGACCCAGGCCGCCAACAATAAAAAGGTGGGATAAACGGGCAAAAAATAACGAATTGATTTGACCCAGCGCGTGGCCATGAACACAAAATAGAGACCTGACCAAATGACAGGCAAAGCATGGGCGATCCAATCTGGCTTGAAGCGCACCATGCGCCATAAAGCCCAAAAGAACCCCATAAAGGCGGTAATGCCGGCCGTCAAGCCCATGCCATAAAGCACCATATTGACCAGAGGGAAAAGGATTGGTGCGCGGTCGGTCCATTGCAAAGCGGGCGGAAAGGAGGCTTCGGGCGCTTGCAAGCGTTGGATTTCTTCCATGTTACTCAGCCATTGACTGTTGAAACCCACAATCGAGCGAATGGCAAGTTCGATGCTGCCTGGTTCCTGGCCGGTTTGCTCTAAAACTTGTTGACGGGCTAAGGCGCTGTCTGTAAAGGCGTAGGGTTGGGCGAAGCGAAAAACGATAATGGAAACGGCCGCTGCCAAAGCCATACCCAAGACCGCATGTTGCCAATCGATAGGGTTGATCAGTTTGAAACCAGATAAATCTGGTAGTTTGACATCATATTGGCGCACCAACCAGATGAGTGCGGCGACTACAATCATGCCAGCAAGGGGTGCGATATTGATGCGTGAGGCGGTTGCCAGACCCAGACCTAAGCCAAAAAGCACATACCAGCGTAATTGAAAACGCGGCGTTTTATCGCCCACTGTCGCGGCGCGGGCGGCAGCGTAAAGCGTAAAGATGGTCAGGGCAGAAGCCCAATTATCGACGGTGAAGAAATGGGATTGTTGGATGGCCATAACGGCCGTTGCTTGCAAAAAAGCGGCCAGTAAACCAATGCGCCAATCATACAAACGCCGTCCCAGGAAAAAAAGCAGCAAAACAGCAAACAGATCCATCAGCCCCGATAAGGCACGGCCAACCAGATGAATGCCATTGTAGTCAGTGAGATTATATTGACACCAACTGATGTCAGCCGTGCCCAGATAGGCACAGGCACTGTTGGCGCCTTCTGCGACGTAACGGGCAGCTGTGATGGGAAAGTTGCCGTATACAAAGAAGTTTTTGCCGACATTGTAGGGATTGAGCGGGGAGGAGGATGTACGCAGATATTCCAGAGGGTTTGAGACGGTGCGCAGTAAGCTGGTCGTATCGGTGAGAAAACGTTCGTCGGGGTGTAGGTGGTGATTGTCGTCCCAGTTTAGCCCGGTAAAACGAAAGTAGGCTGCTAATAATAGAATCAGGACGAGCAAAACCACGGCCAGCGATTCCCCGTTGAAGCGGCGTGATTTTTCTGCGGCTGCGGCGTTAGGTGGGGCGGCCGTTTCTGTTGTATCTATTTCGTTTTCATCAACATGCATAAAAAATTGCTCACCAGTTTTTGTGCTTCAAGTTATAACTTAAAGTTATACACCATTGCACCTATAAAACCGTAATTTCAAGCTGCTGTGCATGCGCGAGTGAGATGTATGAATCATGTTTTCTTTATAGGATAAGCATGGGTACTTCAATCTGACATAAAATGGTCGGATAATTTTTGAAGAATGGTGATGGTCATCCCCAGCGCAAATTCACCAGCAAGACCGCTTCACTCAATTATCCGGCACACGCATCGAAAAGTGCACGTTGGAAATATCGCGAGTAATGATTTTTATGGTGTGACAAATCAAAAGTAGAAAATGCCCCATCAAACTGCTAATAAACGGAGCCACCCGAAATCAGAATCAGATTCACCAATGCATCTCGATCTAAAATCGTAAAACGGCGGCCTTTGGTTTTTACCCAACCTGCGCGCCGGAAACGTCCCAATGTTTTATTGATACTCACACGGGTCGCACCCGTCATTTCGGCCAAATCGGTTTGGGTAAGCGCAAGATCGATTAAGATGCCGTCGGGGGTGACTTTGCCGTGTTGTTCGGCCAGGCGCAGCAAGGTGCGTGCCAAACGACCTGGTAAATCCAGGAAGAAAATATCGCTTAATTGACCGTTCAAACGGCGGATATGTTGGGCCATTGTTTGCAGCACGTGCATGGCAAAATCAGGGTTTTGGGCGATAAAGCGGCGGAAATCATCGCGGTGCAAGGTGAGTGTGGCGGTTTGTTGAATCGCTTCGGCCGTTGCTGAACGCGTGGAATTATCGAGAAGTGCCAACTCGCCAAAAAACTCGCCCTGACCCAAGATGGCTAATAACGCTTCTTGCCCATCTGGTGTTGCATGGGTGATTTTCACTTTGCCACTGCTGATAATGTAAAGTAGACCACCGGGGTCGCCGTGGTGAAAAATGATTTGCCCAGGGCTAAAACGCCGCATCACCAGGCGTGAAGCTAACGAGTTAGCCTC
>JAGRDI010000125.1:18083-25956 GCA_020432765.1 Anaerolineales bacterium
CTGGCGAATTCTGGACTTGTCAGGTTTCTACCACGAGTGGCATGTGAGCAAATTGATCATAAAACCTGACAAGCCTTCTCTGGTAAAATAAAAAACGCCAGTGTCTAGTACTTTATTTTAACCTATTCTGTTGATTTCCTCTACAATCGTTTCGGCGGCGTTGGCAACGGCCGTTTCTACCCCCTCTTTTGGGATTTCTCCACACCCGGCTGCAACACCTTGCGCAATATTTGGGCTGCCGCCGCCAGACCTTGATCCCAACTGTGCCAAGGCCGATTTAAGCAGGGTATTCATTTGGCCAGGCGCATCAGCAGCTCGACAAAAGATGAGATGCGTTTTATCGTTATTGCTCGTTGCCAATAAGGCGATGGTGCCCGGGACGGCAACGAATTGATTGCCTAAATTACGCAAAGAACCGGGGTCACGATCGGTGAATACATGGGTCACGATGGTGTAGCCGCCGACTTTAGTGGCTTGTTGGCGCAGTTCATTGGCTGCATATTGGTCAAGCTGGGTTTGTTGTTTTTTTAATTCGCGGCTTGCGCTTTTGTTGTTGTCTTGAAGTTTGCCGACGGCCGTTTCCAATTCATCTGCGCCCGTAGTTAACTGCGCCATCAATTGCGAAACAACAAAATGTTTCTGTTGATAATCGGCCAATGCGCGTCTGCCACACACAAAGGTGATGCGCGAATTTGTGCCACGACGCTCAACCTTCACGATTTTGAGTAATCCGACAGCACCAGTTGCCGCGACATGTGTGCCGCCACACGCAGTCAGGTCGAAATCGGCAATCTCAATCAGGCGCACAAGCTGTTTTTCTAAAACAGGCAGCTTGCGAATTGCCATATTTTGCGCTTCTGTTTGGGTGACTATTTGAATCGTGATGGGTCGATTTTCCCAGATGATTTGGTTACTCAATGCCTCGACTTGCGTGATTTGGGCTGTGCTTAATTCGCTTGTGTCCAAATCGATGGTTACGCTGGCTGAACTCAAATGAAATCCGATGGTATTGGCTTTTGCCACTTGTATGAATGCTTGTGACAATATATGCTGGCCACTGTGCTGCTGCATGTGGTCAAAGCGGCGATCCCAATTGATTTGTGCAGAAACGGTTGCTTCGACGCTGTTCAGTGCAAGCGTTTCTATCAAATCTTCATCCAAAACATGCAGCACCGCATCATCCTCAGGCCGTACCAGCACATCAAGCACAGACACGGAATTTAACAAGCCTGTATCATGGGGTTGACCGCCAGAAGTTGGATAGAAAAAAGAGTGATCGAGGATGACCGCAGGACGGCCGTTTACCTCAACGTTTTCAATTATCTTGGCTTCAAAAGTATGTGTATATGCATCTTGATAGTACGAACGTTTTTCCATAGCGGATGGAATTTTAACATATTCACCACTTTTTGTTACACTTTGGCCATGAGCGAGCTTATTCAATATCAATTAGATGCAAATGGAGTCGCTGTTTTGCGCGTAAACCGGCCACAGGCACGTAATGCCCTCAACTGGGCGATGCAGGCACAATTTGCTGATGTGGTAACGGCCGTTGCTCAAGAACCAAGTGCCCGCGTTCTCATCATTACTGGGGCTGGTGAACGTGCCTTCGTCTCCGGAGGTGATCTGAAAGAATTGTATCTGCATCCTGAACCTGAAGCGGCCGAGCGTCTCAATCGCGTGATGGGTAATGCACTTGCACAACTGACAGAACTACCCATCCCCGTAATCGGTGCCATCAATGGTGATGCCTTTGGCGGCGGCTGCGAAATTGTCACAGCCTGTGATTTACGCATCGCCACACAATCGGCACGCTTCAGTTTTGCCCAAGTAAAGAATGGACTTACAACGGGTTGGGGTGGAGCAGGTCGTCTTGTGCGCCTCGTTGGGCAAAGCCGCGCATTGGAACTTTTATTGACTGCACGTCTTTTTGATGCCCAAGCTGCCCTGGAGTTAGGTTTGATTCATAGGACAACAAGCATGGACAAAGATGTTTTTGAGGCTGCAATGATATGGGCGCTCGATTTGGTCAACCTGCCCCGCCAAGCCTTAGCCGCGATGAAGGCGCTCACCTATGCCGCCGGCCAGCAGCCTTTATCCAAAATTCAACAATATGAAACCCAACTGTTTGTCAATTTATGGGCAACCCCCGATCATCTGGAAGCGCTGGCAGCTTTCGGCGAGAAACGGGAACCGGTTTTTAATCAAAACCCCTGATAATTTTAAGGTAGCGAACCATGTACGATCACATCGCCGCGTATTACGACTTAACCCATAAAAAATTGCACGCAGATCGTGATTTTTTACTTGATTTGGCAGCTCGAACAGGCGATCCTATTTTGGAATTGGGTTGTGGTTCGGGACGTTTGCTGCTGCCGTTGGTTGAAGCTGGTTTTCATGTGACTGGACTGGATAATTCTGCTGCGATGTTGACTCGTGCACGTGAACGTCTTTTAACACTTCCACTTGAAGCACAAAACCGCACGCGCCTGATTGAAACGGACATGTTGTGCTGGCAGAATGACGGCATGCAGTTCATGCTGATAATCATTCCTTATAACACCTTGATGCATTTTAATCCGCAGCAAATTCAAAAATTATTTAGCCTGATACATAATTGGTTGGGAGAAAACGGCCGTTTATTCATCGATCTTGAAAACCCATTTTTACTCGCTAATTCAGTAGTACAAAACGAGTTTTTATTGGAAGATGAATTTGTTGATCCTGAGACCAATGAGACTGTGCAGCAGTTCAGTCACACAACCCTTGATGCGGATGTTCAACAGCTGCATGTGGAATGGAAATATGTGGCTGTAAGCAGCGCTAGCACTGAGCAGCGTCGAAGTGGCCGTAACCCCCACAGCACCCAAGTCGCAATGACATACCATTATCGGTTTCCACACCAATTAGAAATGGCACTTACTCAAGCTGGTTTGAGATTGATGCGTATATGGGGGGGGTACGGCCGTAGTCCTTTCAACGAAACCAGTTCCCGCTTGCTGCTCTTGGCAAAACAAGCAGACTTAAATTAAGATCTGTATTTGAACAACAGGGTCAAATCTGTGCAAATTTGTGGTCTGAAACCGCATTACATTTTCAAATTGATCCCCGGGTCCGGATCCGCGTCAGCCAACTTTAAGCGCACAAAGATCAACGGCGCATAATAAGCAGCCCAAAAGGTGAGGAGAAAATAACGAAAGATTCGCAGTGGAAGCGCCAGCCAAAGTGGATCGCGTGGAAATATAAAACCCAATCCTTGCCAAATAATCACCGCACCAATGATACCTAAAATGTAACGGCCGATGCGTTTGCTAATAGGCCCATCAGAGTGAAAACGAACGCGGCTGCCCTCAAAAATAATACCCAATCCATACCCTAAAGCTGCCCCAAACGCTGTTGCCATTTCTGTTACGCTGGCGATTTCAGCCTCCGGAATGAAGGCAGCCCAAGGTAGTGATAAATCTGGCGGGCCAATGATGAACAAAACACCGATATATACCAATCCGAAAATGACAGGAATCAAGAACACCATCATTAGTTTTTGCCCCAAAATACGCTTCGTAAATTTTGGTGCCTGATAACGATTCCAAAAATAATAAATAATCAGTATAGCCAAGCCTGCAATAAAACCGGCAATCACATCATAGATAAAATGGGCACCAACATAAATCCGACTTAAGCCCATCAAAATAATCATCAGAAACGCTAAAATCCAGACCCAGCCCCGGTTTATCCAGGCGGCCAGAAACAAATAAATAACGGTTGCATACTGCACATGTCCACTAGGTATACCATACCCGCCCGTTTCAACAATCCCAACGCTTTCGTCAATCCAAAACGGCCGTGGGCCGCGAAATGTGTGTTTCAATATCGTATTAAACAGTACAGCGATGAAGAAGATGTATCCCAAAATGCGTCCCGCTTTTTTGCTGATACACCAATAGATCAAAGGCAGCACGGCTAAATAAAACTCTTCATTCCCTAGCGTAGATATAAAAACAAAAAAGCCCGCAAGTTGGGGATAATTATCCTGTAACCAGAGGGTGGTTTCCAGGCTAAACGCCAGCAGCGAATCCATTGTTCTCTCCTTAAGTGAGTACGTCATTCGGTGACAGTGTATGCTTACTTGTAACGCCCTCTTCTCTTCTTAATTTGATTTTAGCGTTAATATGGAGAACTGCCAATGAAAAATTGCTCGGTTACGCTTCGTTATAAGCCGGTTTATTGCGTGTTGGGTCAGGCGGATTATAATTCGATAGTAAGTTATACCTTTTATAACCCAATATTTTTTAACTTTTAAGTAATTCAAAACATTATTTTTAAACAATAAATCAGAAATGTGTTGAGTTACAAAGAGACACTGCAAATATTTTTATACAATGTTTTCACACATTTTCCGCAGTGTATCAAATACCAATTGACCATGAATAGGACGATACTGTGGATGGAGGATAACTATGTCACAAACAAAGATATTAGTAATTGAAGATGAAGAACGGATCCGTCAATTTTTACAGAGAGGCTTGGGGTTTGAAGGCTTTCGTGTTGATGTAGCGGAAGATGGCCCAACTGGATTGAAGTTAGCCCGTGACAATCCTCCCGACTTGATTTTGCTTGATGTAATGTTACCAGGCATGGATGGCTTGGAGGTATGCGAACGCTTACGTTCCGTCAATGATGAAGTGCCGGTATTAATGCTAACTGCCAAAGAATCCATCGAAGATAGAGTCAAAGGATTCGATGCTGGGGCTGATGATTACCTTGTAAAACCATTTGCCTTTGACGAGCTTTTGGCACGTGTGCGTGCATTGCTGCGACGCGCTCAACCGAAAAAGCCTAAGGTTTTTCGATTTGCTGACCTGGAATTGGACACGGGTACACGCCAGGGGAAGCGTGGTGAAGTAACGTTTGATTTAACTGCCAAAGAGTATGAATTATTAGAACTCTTTATGGATCATCCAAGGCAAGTTTTGACACGTCAAGTTATTTTTGATCGGGTATGGGATTATGATTTTGGTGGGGAGAGCAACATTATTGAAGTCTATGTGCGTTATTTGCGTCAAAAGACTGAAGTTGATGATATGCCTCGTTTAATTCATACTGTACGTGGTATTGGGTACGTTCTCCGTGACGAACCAACCCAATAACATTTAATTATCAATGTGTTATCCGCTCATGTTTTTGAGCGGGTTACGCACACAATAATTTCTTGTCAATTCAAAACCGACTACTCCTTATTTATACGTTCATTTTTTCCGCATCATTCTTGATTTTTGCGTTAATTGTGTATCAAGTGCCGCGTGATCGTTTGTTAGCACAGATTGATGCCGATTTAAAAGATTTAGCCGCAGAAGTGGTACGGCCTGGTTCCGTTCCTGAAGTGAGCGGTACTTTTGAAACGGCCGCTGCGCTCGTAATAATCGCAGATGATAATGGCGTGATAGTCGGACGGTCGTTGAACCTGGGCAGCTTTGATGAATTGTTAGATCCTTATGCTGATCCCTCTGTGGAATCATTTAATTTGGTAACACAAGGCAACACACAACTGCGTGTGTATACAGCCCCGCTAGGCTCGTCAGATTTACCCGGCCCACAATATTTCATCCAAGTTGCCCGTTTGCTTGACACTTATGAACAGTTGAACCGCATCATGGCCATCGCATTATTGTTTATGTTTGCGGCCGCTACAGGCTCTTTATTTGTTGCGGTTTTATTAACACCACGCCTTTTCCGTCCCTTAGATGATATCGCTACAGTTGCACGCCAAATTACACGTGCCGATGACTTAAGTCGACGTGTTCCCTATTCAAATCGTTCAGATGGAATTGGGGATTTGGCACGCGCATTTAATCAGACACTTGAACGCCTCGAACGCCTTTTTCGCACCCAACAACGCCTGTTGGCTGATGTGTCGCATGAATTACGCACACCTTTGACAAGTATTCGTGGCAATCTGGATTTAATGCGCCACATGGGGGAAGGGGATCCAGAATCCTTGGCTGTTATTCAGGATGAAATTGAGCGCATGACCCGTCTCGTAGGTGATTTGCTATTACTTGCTCGTGCTGATTCTGGCGGGCTGCCCTTGCAGCGACAACCGATTGAATTAGATAACATTTTATTTGAGGTTTATCGGCAAGTAAGTATCCCGAAACCAAAAGTTAAGGTGGAATTAGTTGAAGTTGATCAGGTGATGGTATTTGGGGATCCGGATAGGCTTAAACAATTAATTCTTAATCTGACAGATAATGCGATCAAATATACGCCACCTGGCGGTAAAGTGTCATTAAGTTTGTCTAAAAAAGCGGGCTGGTCACAAGTCGAAATATCGGATACGGGCATTGGCATTCCCGCTGAAAATTTACCACACATATTTGAACGTTTTTATCGGGTTGACAAAGCACGTACTCGATCGCAAGGTGGCTCTGGTTTAGGGTTATCAATTGCAAAATGGATCGCTCAGGCGCACGGTGGTGCGATCCGAGTGACAAGCACCGTAGGTGAAGGCACGACTTTCATTGTTACCTTACCAGTTTATCAACCTGTTGGACCAACAGAACCTGAAGATTCAGATAAGCCGGAAAAAACCAGACCGGGTTTACGTGCTTTTGGTGCAAATTTACGACGTTGATTGTTTTCATGCACTATTGTGCAATCAACGTAGCCTGCGCTTGCCGAAAGCCATTAGATATGTAATCAAAAACCGCCCGGCTGCATTTTCATGCTGCCAGGCGGTTTTGATTTGACGCAAACGATTAAAAAAACTTTGTCGGGTTAGATTTCTATGTCTTTTTCTCAACGACTACGACGAGCCAGCATAAAAACGCCAATCCCAATCAACAGCAGTGGCCAAAACCAGGTACCACTAAAGCTGCCCAGCCAACCAAATTCTTGCATCAAGAAATAGGCGCCAAACAGAATAAGTAATAGACCTACTGTACCAGGCCGACCAAGCCGATTGACTTTGTCAGAGACTGTGGTGCCCATTTCGCTGATGTTTTTTTGGATGATTGCGGCATTGTCAACTTCATCGCCCTCAGTCTGCGGCATAATGATCCATAGAATGAAATACAACGCGAACCCAATACCGCTGGCAAAGAGCAGGATTAGAAAGGCAAGGCGTACAAATATTGTGTCAATTTCAAGATAAGCAGCCAAACCTCCGCACACCCCGGCTATGATTTTGTCGTTTTCGCTGCGTGTTAACCTTGCATTGGTCATCAGCAAATCCTCCGTATGCGAAATTCTAAACCACTATACGCCTTTAGATAGTGAAAGTTGCTTAAGCTGGATTATCAATTTGTTTTTGTTATACTGCCAAAGCGTATTGGAGTAGATTTGCATTGACTGATATTTCATTGGTTTGGAAAAAAAGAGTGGCACGCATTGTGGGATTGCCACCGGTTAAATGGTTGATGACGGTTGCAATTCGTTTGGTTGTAGCGCGTCATCGTATTGGTGTAGGTGTGGTGATTTTGGATGGCAACGGCCGTGTTCTTTTGTTACAGCATGTTTTTCACCCAGATATTCCATGGGGTATTCCTGGTGGTTGGTTGAGCCGGCATGAAGACCCGGCCGAAGGTGCACTGCGGGAACTGCGAGAGGAAACTGGATTAACGGCCGTAATTGTCAAGCCACTCATTGTTAAACATGACACCCGTCCTAATCATATCGAAATTATTTACCTGGCTCATTTGCAGTCAGGCACGTTACAACTGAGTGCTGAAATTAGTGCAGCGAATTGGTGTCCAGCAGATGATTTGCCTCCACTTTTTCCCAGCGCGAAAGCTGCAATAGAAACGGCCGTTGCTTATCAAGATCGCCACTAGTACCTTAAATTTATGATTTTACGGGGTTGTGTCAATAGATTCCC
>JAGRDI010000126.1 GCA_020432765.1 Anaerolineales bacterium
CCTGGTTCTGGGCGCACACTTGGGTGCGCCCCTACGGAAGCGCCGGCGGCGGGGTTGGTGATGGCAATGATGAAGTGAATGTGGTTGGGCATGATGACAAATGCATCCAATACAACGGCCGTAAATTTCTCGGCCACCTTTTCCCACCATAATTGGATCATCTCCTGAACGGCCGTTTCCACCAACAGACATTGTCCATGTTGCACGCAGATGGTTACAAAATACAAGCCTTCTTGCGAATAATCATACCCTTTTAGGCGGATTGATCGGCGGTGATGTTTGTGTGGATCATATGTCATACGTTTCACCTTCATGTAGGGGCGCACCCACGTGTGCGCCCTTTTAAGAATGCATTCTTCGCCCATCATTGGGCAGACACGTGGGTCTGCCCCTACGCCGGTTGTTGCGGCACGAGTTGGCCGGTGAAGGCGCGATGCAGGATGGATTGGCGCAGGCGCTCGGCGCGGGCCAGGTTGGCGGTGATTATCTGTTCGGTGGCGGTGATGACGGACAGCCGCCGCTCGACTTCGGCGACGATGCGTTCTTGTTCGGCAAGTGGGGGGATAGCCACGGGCATTTCTGCCAGTCTATTTGCACCAAGGTGATGAATTCCAACGCCCTTCGCAATTCTTCCAAAACGGCCAGTTTGAGCATCTGTATAGAAGTGCAGGTGCAAATAATCTGGTGGTAGATCAAATAACCTGACCCGAATCAGGGTGTTTTGAAAACAGCAATCAGGGATTTGTTCTTTCCAGATAAACGGTTTACCAACTTCATTTGCACTTCCCGATGCTTCGGAAAGTAGAATATCCCCTTTTTTGAGGCGATATGTTTCTAGCTCACTTGGCTTGAAATTCATTTCCATCACGTCGGAGAGATCAACGCCATTCCAAGTGGCATTAGCCGCTCGCAAATATGGGTGCATATGTGGGCCTTGATGGTTTTTAGGCGATCTTTGACGACCTAGACGAACCTCACCAAGTTGATCAACTCGCGCCCACACCCAACTCTCTGGCAAGTCAGGCAAAACGGCCGTTTCCACCCCAACCGGCTCCTTATACTTCTTCTTCGGATTAGCGGCTTCCCATTGGGTGCGGCGTTCGGACAGGATGCGGGCCAGCAGGTCGGCGGCGGGTTCGTCGTTGGGGTCTTGGGGGACGAGACGGCCGTCGCAGGCGGCTTTGAGGACGCTGGCTTTGTAGCGGGCCAGGTTGCTTTGCAGTCGTTGCAGCGAGGCTACCGCTTGATCCAGCCGCGTGAACTGCTTCTCGATTTCGGCGACAATGCGCTCTTGTTCTGGAAGAGGGGCGACAGGTAATTCAATTGGATAAACGTCTCCCTTATTAAACCCATTTTGTGCAGAGCGAGAAATCATATGAATTGGTGTTTGAAATATGGGAGTTTGCAAAAGGTAAAATATGTAACGACTGTTAATCAAACCGTGGTCAAAAATCACCTTTGCCATTGCCACATTGTAAGCGCCTTCCATGCCTGTCAAAATTCGGCCAAGTGAAGCACCGTAACGAGCAATTAATACATCATATCTTTCACAAGTTTTACGAGCTTGATCAATCGGAATATAAGTTGGTACAGGTTTATCCCCAAAATCCCGTATTTGTAACAACCGAATATAGCCTTCTTTTGGTTCATAAATAAATGTATCTTTTGGAGGCTGGCTACCTCCTTGAATTTCAAATAACTCACCAAAAGGTGTCCAAGCCCAGCCATCCGGCAACTGCCGTTTTTCAGTCTCATTCGTCATCATTGAGGTCGTCCATCTTCAGCACGAATTGTGGAATATTTCTACAATTGCGCGGATTGCAGCAAATGGTTACTTAAATTTTGCAGCAAGCGCGTGTGCCGTTCCGCAGCAATCGACCCAATACTGCCAATCACCTGACTTTGGGGAATCACTGCCAGAAAACCAAGCCGGATCAGCGAATCGGCAACCAAGCCGCTGGCACTAAAATCATCATCCTGCCGCGTGACGGTCTCATCAAACCCAGCAACTTCATGACGCAGTTGGGTGCTGACCCCACACACGAGCAAATCAGCAAATGGCGGCAGTTGGCAAAGCAGCAGCGCCGGACGGTTTTTCACCTGTCCATCGGCCTGGGGTACGGCCGTTAAAACAATATCACCGGCTTTCATACGTTGGATTTGGCTCTTTGATTAAGGAAGCAGAATACTCTGGTTCATTATCTCCATAAGCCGCATTTAATCCCTGCGCAGAAAGCTGCCGCCAATCATCCTGTTCCGCTTTTGGGGACAAATCAGCACGCAAAGATTGCGCCAGCAGTTCCATAAGAGACAGGCGTTGTTCAGGGGGTAAATTTTGTATCGATGTGACGATTTCTTGATAAGTCATGTCTCACCTCATGCCGTTTGGTCCGTACAGTGCAATTGTATCACACAACCAATTCCGCGTTCATCTCTGCCAGTAACTGCTGCCAATCCGCACCCAGGGCATCAACCGCCGCAAAACGGCCGCCCTTGTTGTACATCTCGCCATCCAAATCAAAATCCTGCGGCGTCATCTGCAAGTTGAGGCCGATGTATTGGGCAATCTTGTCCAGCCACCAGCGCTGCTCGGCGCTGAACTGTTTGCCCGCCCCCTCCTGCGCTGCCAGCCACGCCGCATACCGTGCCTGCACCTGCGCCGGGTAGGGAGCCAGTTCGCCATCCGGCTGCAAGGCGTGGCGTACCAGGGCAATCAAATCGGTCAGCACCCGCTGCGTGCCCACGCCGTGCACCTTGTCCTTTTCCAATTGGGCATAGGCTCCCCACAGTTTTTCTTCCGTCCACAAATGGGGTGGTCGCTGCATCGCCTGCGCCAGCTCCTGCAGCTGCTGCCGCGTGAGCTGCTGCGCCCCATACGGTTGGTTGTACAAAATTTGCAGCGCCGTAATCTCATCCTTGTTGCCGGCAATAAACTGCTGGAAATCACCCACCATCTGCCGCAGCCGCGCCGTGGCGTCACTGTCAAACCCGGCCTCCTTGACCACGTCAATACTCACGCTGTCGATGACAATCTCTGCCCGCTGCTGAATTTCAATCAACGTCTGGCGCAAATTGGCGTTGGCCCGAAACGGTTCCGTCGCTGTCCACAATTCGGCCGTAGGGGCAGGTTTCAAACCTGCCCCTACAATATCCGCCCCAACCGGCGTGGTCTCCAAGGCGTCCAACAAAGGGTGGATGAGGTCCGGCAGCGTGCCGCCCTCGGTGTAGTCGGCCAGCAGCTGCTCATCATCGGGCGTCAGCCGGTGCTGCAAGCGTGCCAGCCGGTTGGCCAGCGAGGCCACCGTCTCCGCATCATGCTGCCCATAGGCGATATTTTCCAACAGCTTGTCAAAGGGGACGGTGCGCTTGCGTTCCTGTACGCGCGGCGGCTCGATCATCTCCGCTTCCGTCAACCCCACGGCATCGATGAGGACAAAATGGGTCTTGTGCCGCGCATCGGCCGTCACCGCCTGCAATTCGTCCGGCTGGATCACCCGCGTGCCGCGACCGCGCATCTGCTCAAAATAACCGCGCGAACGCACCTGGCGCATAAAGAGCAAAATCTCGATGGCGCGCACGTCGGTGCCCGTGGCGATCATATCCACCGTGACGGCAATACGCGGGTGGTAGCTGTTGCGGAAATCCTGCAAAATAGCTTCCGGGTTGCGGCTGGCGCGATAGGTGATCTTCTGGCAAAAGTCGTTGCCCTTGCCAAACTCCTCACGCACAATGCGCACGATGTTCTCCGCATGGTTGTCGTCTTTGGCAAAGATGAGTGTCTTGGGCACGACGCCATCCGCTCGTTCCGGATACAGGTCGGTAAACAAAACATCGCGAAAATGGCGGATGATGGTGCGCATCTGGCTTTCACTGACTACATCCCGGTCCAACTGCTGCGGCGCGTAGGCCAGTTCTTCGTCCAGCTTCTCCTGCCACTGTTCGCGGGTCAGCTTGTCCATCTTGCCCACCCAATGTCCCGCTTCCACCGTGCTGCCCTCATCGGAAATGCGCGTCAGGATGCGGTACACCTCGCCGCCGACGTTGATGCCATCGGCCAC
>JAGRDI010000127.1:0-1890 GCA_020432765.1 Anaerolineales bacterium
TAATGGATGACTACTTTGCCGCCCTTTTTACCTTTTTCGATATTCACACGTGTACCCAACGATTGTTCAAACTGGGTTTGCAACGCTTTGAGTTCAGGAGAAAGGACTGGTTTGGATTTCGGCTGCGGTTTTTTCTCGCTGAGCAAATTGTCGACCAATGTGATTGTTTGGCGACGACTGAGCTGGAGTTTCACAATTTGGCGCATTGCATTGACTTGCATCTCTGGTGTTGGCAAGCGTGTTAATTCACGCGCATGAGCGCCACTGATATCACCATCAAGCACAGCCAGTTGTACCGGCTCTGGTAAGGTCAGAATACGCACCAGATTCGCAACCGTCGAACGCCCTTTACCGACCTGAGCAGCAACTTCTTCTTGGGTTAGACCAAATTCGTCCATCAATTGACGGTAAGCCAACGCCTCTTCAAGTGCATTGAGATCGGCGCGCTGGATATTCTCAATGATGGCTAGTTCGAGCATTTCCTGCGGCGTAGTTTCTTTAACCACCACAGGCACTTCGGTTAAGCCAGCAAGCTGTGAGGCTCGCCAACGCCGTTCACCTGCGATCAGCGTAAAACCGCCCGGGCGTTCAGTAACAATTAATGGTTGGATCAGACCATGGGCTTTGATAGATGCGGCCAATTCTTCCAATTTTTCAGCATCCATCCGACCACGGGGTTGATGTGGATTAGGCACAATGATGGTAACAGGGACAGTACGCACGCCACCAGCTACACTGTCTTGGGTGCTGTCGGCAGGGATAAGCGCGCCTAAGCCACGCCCAAGACCTCGTCTTTTACTCATACAGGTTTCTTCTCCTGATCTCCCTTGAGGAGTTCGGCAGTAAGTAGTTGATAGGCGATTGCGCCGGGCGAGTTAGGTGCATAAAAATTAATCGGCTGCCCATAACTGGGTGCTTCACTCAGGCGAATATTGCGTGGAATAATGGTACGGAAAACGCGTTCTTTGAAGTGATTGCGAACTTCATGCACAACCTGGCGGCTCAGATTAGTGCGCGCATCATACATTGTCATGATCACGCCACGAATTTCAAGCTGTGGATTAAGGTATTTTTGGACGAGTTCAATTGTTTGCGCCAATTGGGTTAATCCTTCCAACGCGAGGTATTCACATTGAACCGGAATGAGGATGCCGTCGCTGGCAGCTGTGAGTGCGTTGAGGGTGAGTAAACTCAGACTAGGTGGACAATCCATTAAGATATAATCGTAACGGCCGTTGATCAACTCCAATGCCTTCTGCAACCGATATTCACGCCCAATCACATTCACCAACTCGATTTCTGCGCCGGCTAAATCTGGGTTCGCAGGCAATAAATCCAGTTGAAATTCCACTTGTGTCAAGGCAAACTTCTTAACATCCCCTTCTTCCAACAAAACATCATAAGTAGAGTGTTCGATCTCATATTTATTAAAACCCAAACCAGACGTCGCATTTCCCTGCGGGTCTATATCAATGATCAGCGTGCGCAACCCACGACCACCTAAATAAGCAGCCAAGTTAACAACTGTTGTCGTTTTCCCAACCCCACCTTTTTGGTTTGCAATTGCGTAGATTTTAGTCATAGGTTTTGCTTAATTTTGTCCATTTTCGCTTGTAGACCCGCTGCCTGAATCGATTGGGCTGCGATTTCATTGGCAAAACGAGCCGCTTCCCAAGGATTGCCAGCAGTTTGATGTAAACGCACCAGGAAAGCGGTAGCAAAAATATCGCCAGCCCCCGTCAATTCAATTACTGGCACTTTTGGTGAAGGGAAGGTGCGTTCTTCATCACCAAAGTAAACCGTACAGCCATACGGGCCACGAGTCATTACAAGTAAATGTGACCATTGACGATAATCTGCCAACATTTGGTCGTCTAATAAATCTTCTTC
>JAGRDI010000127.1:1935-8219 GCA_020432765.1 Anaerolineales bacterium
GCAAAGACACGGCCGTTCTCATCCCAGCGCCGCATCCAACCCTGGGGTGTCAACCCGACCATACTATTGCTAAAAAGCTGCATGACATCTACATCAATCTCGTTGGCAATTGGTCCCAAATGTACGATGGGTGCACGCTGCCATTCAACCGGTACATGCTGAGCACGCAGTTTATTTGCCACTGCATGCAATGTTTGCACCCGTCCTGCGGATGTATACACATTTTCAAAAGTTGTTGTTGTTGGAGCAACCACTTGCTGCAGACAAATGCCCGGCAAAACGTCTTGCCAGGTATCTTCGGCGGCTGAACTGCTGATGACGGCCGTTTCACAGCCAAGAATTTGTGCAGTACGTCCAGAAAATGCAACTGTACCACCAACAGCCAAACCGTCAGGAACGATATCATAACAAACATGTCCAATTGCCAAATAATCAACGTGTGATTGAGCATCCATTATAGAATTCTACCTTATCGCCCCTAACGTGTAAACAATCGGCCAATCCCATTAAAATGGATTGCCAATATAAACAATCACAGTTAAGATTTGAAGGTCATGACCAAAAAAGCTGGCAACACGACTCCCCCGAATCAACGACCTAAATTAGCACGTCCGAAAGTGCGGCAACGGCCGCTGCTTAGTTTACCCCAGGTTATTGTACTTATCGCTGTAATTGGCGCCCTCGTTATTGCGCTTGACTTAAACCGTCGTGCCCAATCTGGTCGTCAAGTCACGATCACGGAAGAGACTGTACGTGAACAGGTTGATTTAGAATTAACTCGCCAGGTACAATTACAAGTAACAGTCGATTACGTGCAAAGTGAAGATTTCATCGCCGATTACGCCCGTGATGAAGCCGGTCAGCTATTGCCTGGCGAAAGGCGTATCGTCCCTTTGATCCCTGAGGCAACCCCACTGCCTACGATTGCGCCTTTACCGACACCTGATCCGGCTTACGCCGCTCGACCTTGGCAAGCATGGTGGCGATTATTAACTGATGCCCCCATGCCAACAAGAGAATAGAACCTGTTATTCTTGTGTAACCCAGAGCAATTTCACCAATTCAATCCCCAGTATGACTTCATCACGACCGACGCGCAGCCGCATGGGACCATTAAAAGGCGCACGCCCAACGATTTCAAAAGCTGCTTGGGGCACTAAGCCAAGAGACCCGATATATTGTAGTTTATCTGGCTCATGCGTACGCACGCGGCTGATACGGCCGCGCTGTCCCACACCCAAGTTAAACAAACAAATATCATTAATCGTCGGCAAATTACCCTCTTCATCAGGAATTGGTTCACCATGTGGGCAACGTGTGGGGAAGTTAGTCATTTCAGCCATACGCGCAGTTAGCTGATCATTCAGACCTTTGCCTAAATCATCGGCATGCTCATGGGCTTCATCCCAACTGAAATTCATAATATTGACGAGAAAAACTTCTAATACACGGTGACGGCGTAATTCTCGGAGCGCTTCTTGCCGACCTAATGGGGTTAATTCAACACCTTGATAGGGAACATGTTTGACATAGCCAACGCTTTTGAGCCGCTTGAGCATACGCGGCACAGCAGGTGCAGACACATCCAACCGTTCTGCCAGGCTGGTTGTACTAACTGTGGGGCTGTCCTCCTGGAGCCGATAAATTTCGGCCAGGTATTCACGCATGGCGACACTGGGCTGCATTCGGTGATTTTACTCCTACATCAATAAGGACAGTTTAGCCCATTTACAATCATCCTGCCAGCAGCCAGAATTCGTCGATGATGTTGTTTACGGCCGTTTCCGTAGCTGTCTCAACAATAAATGATTCGCTATCTGGTTGTATAGGCCATGCAATCCAAGCAAACCCTTGAGTACCCTGCAAAATTACTGCACGACGTGTTGTTTTTACTTCGTTGTCAATAATATACAAAAAATCAATGGATCCATACCAGGCAGGTGAGTTAACAGCATCAAGCAACATTTGAGCTGTCATTTGGTCCATTCCACCCGCCTCAAATATTTGTACAATTGGATTAAATTCATGGCTATCAACAAAAGCTGTAATTTCGGTTAAATCCTCATGCGCCACGGTTGCTTTCAAATCTACTGCATCTGGATAAACCTCTAAAGGCAGCAGTTTGGCAACATCTCTTAACATGGTCTCTGCATCGGTAATTGTTTTTAATGTATAAGTTTCCGAATCAGTGGTCTTCACTTCGACAATATCATCTTCACTGACGTAAAAATATATCTCTGCCCCTTTGTTATCACGATCAAGGTGGTGAATAACACGGACAACGGTAATAGGTGCAGCTAAAGTCTTCACCATCTCTTGCCAACCAACAATGGTTCCCGCAGCACCAGCCTCCAAGTCGTCAACATCCATCAAAAAACCATCGTTCATGCCAGTTAGCGGAAAAAGCCCATCTTTTTTTAAAAGGGCAAGTAATTGATTTTTGTTCAATGCGTAATTTTCCATTTCTCGCTTCCTTGATATTCTCCCTTTGTTTGAGAATAAAATAATGATATTAGTCTAACGTGTAGGCATGATTTGGGCAACATACTTGAACAGAAAAACACGGTTTGATTTTCTCAGGATTATGTGCAAATAGTATGGTACAATTTGCGAATATTAGTTGCACTGGATATTGCTTGGTATCTCGTTTATTAAACAAATATCTCTTAAGGAGGGATAAAATGTCTTTTGAATTGTTGTGTATGGGGTTAATTGGTTTAATTTTTGGAACCGTTGTGGTTTTTGGCGGCTACCGCTTGTTCCTGATTTTGATTCCGATTTGGGGCTTTTTCTTTGGTCTCGGTTTAGGCGCACAAACCGTTCAAGCGATTTTTGGTGATGCTTTTCTGGCTACAGTGACAAGTTGGGTAGTTGGTTTTATTGTAGCTGTTATCTTCGCCTTGCTTTCTTACATGTTTTATATTCTGGCCGTCGCTATCATTTCAGGAACATTTGGGTATAGCTTAACGGTTGGCCTTTTAGCTGCTATTGGCCTGGAATTGAATTTCCTTGTCTGGATTTTGGGGATTATTGTTGGTATTGTTGTGGCAGTTATTGTACTGCGTTTCAATATCCAAAAATATGCGATTATCGTGATAACGGCCGTTGGCGGCACAGGTGCAATCATCTTCACACTATTGGCTGCTACGGGAGGCGTTAATGTTACAGACCTCATCGGAAATCCAGTAATGCGTGCCATTGATAATTCACCTTTGTGGTTGTTGTTCTTCCTTGTTGTCGCTGTAGCTGGTATCGTCTTCCAAATTAGAGCAAACCAGAATTGGGAAATTGAAACCTACAACCGCATGGCTGAAGCTTAAATAATTTTGCATGAGAAGCGGCTTGATGATCTTCAAAATCGAGACTTGAAAGAGTATACTATTTCTAATGGCAGCGTATAAGTACAACATAAGCCTTCGACTAAACGGCTAAAATGCTGATTAACTGAACGCTTATTGCAAAACAACCACACGGCTTGTTATTAGGAGACGTTTTTATGAGTGATATGACACAAGAGTTACCCATTAGCCCTGATTTACTTGAAATTTTGCGCGATCCCAAAGCAGTTCAAGAACCAGAAAAATATGGCGCGGATCCCGGAAAATTAGAATTGGTACGCGATTCATGGCTATTTTCGGCCGATACCGGCTACAAATACCCGATCAAAGATGGTATCCCCGTCATGTTAATTGAAGAGGGTGCCCGCTGGAAAGATACACCAATCGATGAGCTGCCAGTGCCGCCAGAAACGGCCGATCCGCCCATTGGTACTTTACAATCTGCCATGGATGGGTTTTCTAGCGACGCAGAAGCGGGTATCAACCCGTTGTTTTTCGTTTTAGGCGGCGTTTTTGTTTTTGTGACTGGATTGGTTTTGTGGAAACTGTTAGGTCGAAACAAAGAATAAAACCTATACAGACAAGCATTATTTAAGGGTGTTCCCAGGTGGGAACACCCTTTTTTGATCCAAAACTTCCCCGTAAGCACCTTCGTAACTTGCTGCTGGTATATCCTATACTGTAAACATTATGACGACGATCACAAATTACTTCTCCCGCAATAAAAGCAGTATGGACACCATCTTGGTATCTTTGCTATTGGGAGCCTTAACTTTACTTTTGGGTCTAGAATTGTTTTTCGCTTTAAGCTGGCGTATGGAACATGATGTGCCTAATCTACATTACGTCGCCTTTCTGATTGACCGTTTTGACTACGTTCCTTATCGTGACATATTTGAAACGAATCTGCCCGGTATCTTTTTATTGCATCTGGCAATTGGCAAATTATTTGGCTATGGTGACACTGCTTTTCGTTGGCTAGACACATTCAGTTTATTCCTGCTCAGTGCGGTTACCTGGGGCATTCTACGTCGCTTTGGTGCACGAGTTGCGTGGGCTGCGATTGTATTATTCGGCCTAAGCTATTTGCAACGCGGTCCAGATATGAGCTTGCAACGTGATTATGTGGGGCTGCTGGCAGTAGCAACGGCCGTATTCCTGACCATACAACCCCGAAGCAAACACAAAAACCTGCGCCTTGTTCTAATTGGGTTGCTTTTTGGTTTGGCAACGGCCGTTAAACCACATCTCGCCATTGGATTACCGTTTATATTACTTTATTTGTTATGGATGGAATATACGGCCGCAGCGAATCGCCGTTGGGCGAATATCTTTCAACCTGCATTAAAAATTGGGTTATTGGCCATAATTGGTTTCATTGTGCCCTTGGCGCTCTCATTTCTGTGGGTGTGGCAATTGGGTGCTTTGCCTTACTTTATTGATTTATTTTCGACTTACTTGCCGCTTTATTTACAATTAGATATCAACCTTCAAATCGTTCAAGGATTTGCGCGTGTGGCCTATTTGCTACGTAATTTCCAATTATTAGGTGGTTATGGTCTTTGGTTGGTGCCGGCTGTTTTAGGGCTCTATCTAACCGTTTTTCGGACAAAACTTCCGTCAGCAACAAAACAAACGGCCTTGTTGCTGGCTGCCCTCGCCCTGACATACAGTTTTTATCCCGTGCTGTCGGGTCAATTCTTCCCCTATCATTGGATACCCTTCTTATATTTTGTGATACTTCTAGCTGCCCTAGTCTTGGTGCCTCTGCCATCTGAAATCCACAAAAATTTCGAACGTCTTTTCCCTGTGCTTGTGTTGATTGGTGTCATATTGTTTAGCGTGCGGACAGCACCCAATTTCCGCAAACAACTGCTAGGCAAACCACCAACGCCACCTAAAAACGGCCTCGTTGATGAAATTGCAACGGCCATTAAAGATCAGAATCTAGCTCCAGGCGAAACCGTGCAGCCACTCGATTGGACTGGCGGCACCATTCAAGCGCTGCTCATTGCGGAAGCGCCATTGGCTACGCCTTATATTTACGATTACTATTTCTATCATCATATTTCAGAACCTACGATTCAAGCGCTGCGTGCAGATTTTTTAGTGGCGCTAGCAGCCGAAATGCCTCGTTTAATCGTTGAGAACCAAAACAAAGCACGCGTTTCTGGTCCTGATACCACCACAGAATTCCCAGCCTTACGCCAGTTCATGAATACCAATTATGAACTTGTCTACGAAACGCCCGATTTCCAAATATACCAACTAAAGAAATTTGCTCCGCAAGAAAAATAGTCTATGATGATCTTGCTTCAAGAATCTTGCTGGATTTTGTGAAGATTGTTTTTTAGCTATGATAGACAAGGGACAATATATGGTATTGCGTAAGCATAAACGCTTTTTATTTGGCGGGTTATTCACACTCCTATTATTGGTTGTCATCGGGACACCGGGGTTTGTGCAGCCAAAAACATCTGTGGCCCAAATGACAACAATGGCTGCGAATGCGGTTCAAAAAGAGGGTTTTGAGGTAGACACGGCCGTTACCGAACCACTGCCCGCCAATTGTCGTTATGGCGCTGCAACCGTTAGCGACAATCAAGAAATGCACTGGTTTCCCGAATTTGGCATTGGTTGGTATGTCAACTTTAACGTCCAACCACACTCCATTCCACCCGCAAACTACGCCGAATTTGTACACACAATCCGCTTCAATCGCACATTCGATGATATCTTTTACCCAATCTGGCCGCCATTAACTGATGATGGTCTGGGTGCAAAATTAGATGAATATCCTGGAGCAACTTGGCTCGTCGGCAATGAAATGGAAGTCGATCATTGGACAGGTGAGCACCTATACCCCCAAGAATATGCAACATTCTACCATGACGTTTATAACTACATCAAAGACCGTGACCCAAGCGCCCAAGTCGGCATTGGTTC
>JAGRDI010000128.1 GCA_020432765.1 Anaerolineales bacterium
GCGTAACAAATTGATAGCCGGAATGTCGGCAACCTTGTAATGCCAGACAATATCTTGAGCTGGCTTGGCGCTCCAGCGTCCCACAATATGTAATTGTGTGGGCATGGAATCAACTTGCCAGGGGTGGTCAAATAATGTGTAAGCCAATAAATCGGCTTGCTGTCCGAGAGTTGTATGCTGCCGAATAACATCAAGAATGTCGTCAAAGCTTTGCGCACGATTTAGTTCGGCACTACTTTGATAAAGTGAATCTGTTTCGGCTAAAGCTGCTTGGGTGCGTTCAAAGAGGCGTGTACTTTGTACGGCCGTTGCCGCCTGAAATACCAAGGTCTCGGCTAAGCGTAACTGGTCAGCGGTTAAAGGATCATCCCCTTCGAGTAGATCAATACCCAATGTTCCGGCCACCTCATCACCAACCAAGATCGGCATGATCACAAGCGTCTCTACCCCACGCTGGCGCATCACTTCATGTGCTGTGGCTGTCATCGGATTATGCTGCGCATCCTCCACAATTACCGTTTGGCGTGTTGCTAGCACTTGCTGTGATGAAAGATTACCTTCCAATGGAATCACAAAACCAACAGCACTAGGTGACACGTCGGGGTCAAAATGTTCTGCTACAACAGTCAACGCATCACGCTCAGGGTTGAGCAAAGCGATACCAACCTGATCAACATCAATCGCCTGTGCCAATTCATCTACAATAATTTGCATGTTTTGGCGCAAATTTAATGAAGCCGCAACGGCCGATACTACGCGATTAACCAAAACCATTTCTTGTGCTTGTTTTTGGGTTTCTGCATACAAACGTGCATTACGCACAGCAACAGCAACTTGATTTGCAATCGTTTGCAGCAAAACAGCATCATTTGCACCCATGCGGTTTTCAACATTATCTTGCACATCCAGCACACCCAATACATCACCGCGGAATTGGATTGGAACCGCGACTTCAGAACGTGTCTGTGGCAGATGTGGATTGGTTAGCCAATCCGGGTCAGTATGCACATTTGGCACGATCACGGCTTCTTGAGTTGTTGCTGCTCTACCAACCAACCCTTTACCTGGTTCAATAGTATGTTTTTCTGCTAATAGTTGGCGGCCAGCTTCACCCGTGCCACCAGCCATCACCAAGCGCGTGCCACTGCCGTCACATAAATAAATATGAACATGATAATAATCAAAGGCATCGCGCACCTGGTTTACGACTGCGTTTACCAATTGATCTTGATCTAAAATTGTTGAAAGGCGGCGGCTTACTTGAGAGCTAATTTCTAACGCATGCGTACGTTCTACTACCCGACGTTCTAATAATAATCGTTCCTGATCTAATTCTCGTGACAAATCTTGTGCTTGATTCAATACCGTTAAAGTATCACGCTGCTGACTTAACAATGCGACGATCACAATGCCAGTTGAGTACAAAAAACCAAAAGGTGCGAGTAAGATTTGAATAGGATCTCCACCAGGTACATAGGGGGAATGCACGATAAGTTGACCTGTAATCACCAACCAGACCCCTGCACCAAGTGTCAATAAAGTTAAAACGACAGCATAAATTCCGCCCCATACACCATAAAATAAGAAGGCCATAATGACGAAAGCAAACATGGCCACACCAATGTCGATATTTAGGCCATAGCGACTCATTGTAAAAATTGAGAACAGGTAATATAGCAGCAGCAGCATGCCGGCACGCAGATTAAAAGGCAAATCGCGCAGTATTGTTAGCAGAATGACACCCAGGTAAACGACCAAATAAATCAGAATATTACCCCAGGCGATTTCTGGTTTACGAAACTCAAAAATTACCAGCAGAACCAGTAATAAGGTTGCCATGCCCGTGTTAATCAGCAGAACCAGGTCTAATACACGCCCGCGCGCTTCGGCCACGGAAGACTCGACCGACGCATGTTTTTCAGTTTGGATCGGCTGCATCAGGTTTGGTACCATATCTAGTAAACCTAGTCGGAAAAACCCCCATGCAAATAAAACGGCCGAAACTGCGAAGGCAATGGGTGCCGGGTCAAGAGGAGTGGGTGCAAAAACGAATAGGAAACTGACGAGGAAGGGGGGCAGGCTGCCTAAAAACACAATGATGGCTTGACGTTGATAAACGCCGTCTAAACGAAAAATATACCTGACAAGTAGCAAGGAACCGGCCAGATAACACATATATGAAAAGGTGGTATGTACCCAGAACCAGGGGCCATAGGTTGGATCAAAATGTTGGACGCCATCCAATTCTATCAATCCAGTTGAGGTATAAAACAAATTATGGAATGGGTTGGTCCACAAGAATAATAATGTCAGCAGCGGGATCAGCAGTAATAAAAGATAGGTTGTTCTTGATAGCCAGGTTGTGCGTTTTGTATAAATGGTTGCAAAAATCAACCAAGTGACTGGTACGGCAACAATGCCAATATACTCAAAGCGGATCCAAAACAGCTTTGCTTCTAGTGTGCTGGCGGCTACTTCGAGCGCATAAAATGTACTCCAGAGCGCAGCTGATGCGAATAAAAGGAAGAGTGAAATAGCGCCAGGCGTTTTTCGATGATACCAGGCGTAGATGGCTAAACTGGCAGTTAATATCGCTGCCAGAGTAATCATCAATAGATAAGGTGTAAATTGCCATGACATCATATTTATTTACTCCTGCATGCTATGATAGCACATGCCGGGTTACGGCCGTTACCTCGTCCGTGAAGATCGTGAAAAAAACTACGAATTTTGAGTAAATAAACCGCAAAAAAACTGTATATCAGCGCAGTGCTGCCAGCTGTGTGTCTAACAAGCGGTTAACCAGCGTTGGATTGGCTTTGCCCTGTGTTTCACGCATTACCTGACCCACGAAGAAGCCGCGCAGCTTGTCTCTGCCGTCTAAATAAGCCGTTACTTTATCGGGGTTGCTTGCGATTATCCGGGCGATAATATCGGCAATGGCGGATTCGTCGGAGATTTGCGCCAGACCTTTGGCCGCCACAATTTTGGCCGCAGATTGTCCGCTGTTCAACATTTCTGCCAGCACATCTTTGGCGGTGTTGTTGTTGATGGTTTGTTTTTCGACCAAATCTACCAGTTCAACCAAATCGGCAGGTGTCATTTGAATCTGGTCAATGTTTTGTTTGTGTTCGTTCATCAAGCGGAAGAGTTCATTGATGATCCAATTAGCTAATAACTTGGGTTGGCTGCCAGCAGCTACGGCCGTATCAAACCATTCAGCTACCACACGATCCTCAGCCAAAACACGCGCATCGTAATCCGAAAGGCTGTATTCTGCTTTGTAGCGTTCGATCTTCACATCCGGTAGTTCGGGCAAAGCCGCCTGCGTCTGTTGGATCCAGGCATCATCTATATACAAAGGTGGTAAATCCGGTTCGGCAAGATAACGATAATCTTCAGCCTCTTCCTTGACACGCTGCGAGAAGGTCACACGGCGTGTATCATGCCAGCCGCGAGTTTCCTGCACGACCTGTTTGCCCGCGTTCAGCACGTCCGTTTGGCGGGCGATCTCAAAATCCGACCCATCGGCTAATGAACGTAGACTGTTGAGATTTTTTAATTCTGTACGTGTGCCGTATTCATGACTGCCCTCTGGATGAATACTGATATTGGGTTCTACACGCAGCACACCTTTTTCCATATCGCCTGAGTTGACACCTAAATAACGTAAAATTTGGCGGATTTTAGTGGCATAAGCACGCGCTTCATCCCCTGAGCTAATATCTGGTTCGGAGACGATTTCGAGCAGGGGGACACCCGAACGATTGTAATCGACGAGTGATCCACCCTCATCCAGATGTGTTAATTTGCCGGTGTCTTCTTCGATATGCACACGCCGAATGCGAATGCGTTTAGTTGTGCCGCTTGGCAGTTCGATTTCCAGCCAACCACGCAAACCCAACGGCAGTTCATATTGCGAAATTTGATATGCTTTGGGCAAATCGGGATAAAAATAGTTTTTGCGTGCAAAGATATTGTGATGTTGGATCTGGCAATTGAGCGCCAAGGCGACACGCATCGCATATTCGATGGCACGACGGTTGATCACAGGTAACATGCCCGGCATACCAGAACAGACCGGACAAACGGCCGTATTTGGCGGTGCTTCTACACTATCCACCACCCGGCAGCCACAGAACATCTTCGAGTTGGTCATCAACTCAGCATGAATTTCCAGACCTATAACAGCTTCGTATTTCGTCATAAACAGGTGTCACTACTTGTACTTTCTATCAAATCAGAATTTCTGCCACAGATGCTTGCCGATTAAACCTAAAGGCTGTAAGAATTCGGTGTTCATCCATGGCGAAAACTAAGCTAACGCCGCCACATATAGCGCTGCCATCTTCTTCACTTGGCCAGCCCAGCTATAATCATCCAATGCATATTGGGCGGCAAATTTACCCTTAGTTGACTTGCTGCCAGCCTGGATTTCATTAATAATTGCTCGCGCCAATGCTTCATGATCACCAACCGGCACGAGAGCACCAACTGTGTCATTGATGAAATCGGGCAGGCCGCCTGCGTTTGTGGCTACAACGGGTGTGCCACAAGCCAATGCCTCTACCGCCACCAAACCAAACGGCTCAATACGTGAAGGCACAATTGACACATCAGCCGCATTATAGACCTGTGCAACCTTTGGCTGTGGTTGATGCCCTAAAAATTCAACACCTTGCAAGCCTAAATCAGCGTGCAGCGCGTGCATTTCATCCCAAAGTTGACCATGTCCGACTAAGACGGTATGGATGCCTGGGATTGCTTTTTCATAAATGGCAGCTGCTTTTAGTAATACGTCAATGCCCTTAAAGTCGGTAAATTTACCCACAAAGCTTACCAGTGGTGCCCCATCATGCGCAATGCCAAACTCCGGCAAGACAGTGGCTTTGTCTGCACCCGGAATGACTTTGAAAATATCAACGTCAAATCCATTGGCGATCAAATGTACCTTATCTTCAGACACGTCATAGGTGGCGATGGTGTCATCTTTTACTTGATGTGAAATGGCAATCAGGCCATATGCTTTAAGCGCGGCCTCTAAGGCCATGTCATGGTAGCGTGGTCCATCACGGAATCCCATCAGATCGGTCCCATGTACGCTGATCACGTAGGGCAAACCTGTTTCCGAGGCGATATAAGGTGTGATCCAGACGTGATGCGCATGGATAATGTCTGGTTGAAATTCTTTAATGGCAGCGTTGATATGTTTGCGCCATAAATCGACATAGGCTTTGATTTGGTCGTCGGTCAGTTCATAGAATGTGGTCACACTACGTGGATGAGTGGTGAAGCAGGGAAAGTTGAAATCGACTTCGGCCGTATCACTGTGTTTGCCATCATCAAACAACATGGTTTGGGTTGGAAAAATGTAGGTGTCCGGTGGTACGGGGTCATGATCAGGCACGATGACCAGCACTTCATGGCCTAAACGTGTCAATTCCTGGGCAACATTTAAGGTGTATATGCCGCTGCCGGAGCCTTGTAAGGGAAAGTGATTGGGCATTAATATCTTCATTTTTTTCCTTAAAAATAACCACAGAGGAAACAGAGATAATTTCTGTATTCATCATTTTCTTTGTGGTAATCAAATTAGTTTCAGGGCAATTGCCCATATTGTTTTTTGGACTCAATCTAAATTGATTGAGTCTTTGTCTTGTAAGACGATGGTGTGTACACGGCCGTTTACCTGTGCATCTTCACCAATCATTGAATCGGTTAAAATCGCTGCCTCAATTTGTGCATTTGCGTCTATAAAGCTGTTCTTGATGATGCTGTTGCGCACTGTGGCACCGGCTTCAATGTTTACAAAGGGGCCAATGACAGCACTCTCGACAACGGCCGTTGCGTGTATAAACACCGGCGGAAAGAGTGTGAAATCATCCGCATAGCTGCGTTCGATCGCGTCCGGCGAGCCATAACCAAGCCCCAACAAACGGCGATTGGCATAAAAGTAACCCGCCGTTGTGCGGGTGTCCAGATTAAAAGATGCTGTTGTAGTCGCCACAGTAACACCGTCAGCTTGCAATGCAGCTAACAATTCATCGAATTGTTGGATTGCTTGTGTGGGCAAAGTTGAGCCTTTTTGCAGCCAACAAATACCGGCTGTTTTTTCATTCTGATTGTCGGTGACCCAAACGGCCGTGGCGTTGTTATCCAGCGCAATGACCGGTAATTGAGTGAAATCGGTTTCTACAATGGAGTACCCCGCCACCAATAAAAGATCGTCTGCATGCAGCCGCTCTGCACAACCTTGCAGTGCATGACCACAGGAGACAGATGCTTTCTGAACAACAAATTGTACCGTAAGATTTGGAAAATGCTGCGCCAACCAGGGTGCAAATGCAGACTGCTGCGCTGCAGTGACCACCATGATAATTTCATTATCCAGCACATCTGCAAGCTGACGCAAAATGTGCCCCAGAATTGTGCTGCCAGCCAAATTCAGCAGTGCGTGGGGACGGGTTGGTGACTCGGTTTCGATTGCTGTTTCAAAGCCAACAAATAGAATAATGATTTTCACAAATTTTCCTTACTCATTGATATTAACGCGCCAATTGGTTGCTTGTTCATAAGCAAAGGCAGCGTTCAAGATGGTCGCTTCATCAAGCGTGTTGCCGATGAGCTGTAAGCCGATCGGCAGCCCTTTGCTATCCAGTCCGCAAGGCACTGAAACGCCACAACTAGCACTTAAATTGACGGACAAGGTGAAAATATCGGCCAAATACATGCTTAGCGGATCATCTGCGCGTTCGCCAATTTTGAAGGCGGTTGTGGGGCTGGTGGGGCAAGCGATTACATCCACTTTTTCAAACGCTTGCAAGAAGTCACGCTTGATTAAAGACCGTACTTTGAGGGCACGGCCGTAATATTCATCATAATAACCGGCGCTCAGGGCATAGGTGCCTAACATGATACGCCGTTTGACTTCGGAACCAAAAAGAGAGCGTGTTTTTTTGACAGATGCGATCATGTCCTCGGCGACCAATCGTGGCCCATAACGAATGCCGTCGTATCGTGCTAAGTTGGTGCTGGCCTCGGCAGGAGCAATGATGTAATAGGCGGGTAAAGCATAACGTGTGTGTGGCAAACTGATGGGAATGATTTCGGCGCCGAGGTCTTCCAATTTGACGATGGCTGCATGCACGGCCGTTTCTACTTCAGCTTGAATGCCTTCGATAAAAAATTCAGCAGGTACGCCGACCCGTAATCCTTTGATGTCACCTGTCAATGCCGCAGAGTAATCTGGTACAGGTATATTTAATGAAGTGCTGTCACGCCGATCATACCCAGCGACAACTTCGAACATCGCCGTGCAATCGGCGACGGTACGGCCGAATGTACCTACCTGATCCAGCGAAGAAGCAAAGGCAATCACACCCCAGCGTGAGACACGGCCGTAGGTTGGGCGCAAGCCAACCAAACCACAAAATGAGGCTGGTTGGCGCACGCTGCCGCCAGTATCTGTTCCCAGCGCGCCAAAGGCCATATTTGCGGCGACGGCCGCTGCGCTGCCGCCGCTGCTGCCACCAGGCACGCGGCTTAAGTCCCAGGGGTTTGCCGTAGTTACATAGGCAGAGTTTTCGGTAGAAGAGCCCATTGCAAATTCATCGGTATTTGTTTTGCCAACGATAATTGCACCTGCCGCTTCCAATTTGTCAACAACAAACGCATTATAAGGAGGCACAAACCCTTCCAGGATTTTGCTGCCAGCCGTTGTGGGCACGCCCCGTGTGCAAATAATATCTTTGACGGCTACTGGAATGCCCAATAAGGGTAGGTCCTCACCGTTTGCGCGTTTTTGGTCGGCTGTTTGTGCTGCCTTAACAGCTTGTTCGGCGGTAATGGTCAAATAACTCTTGATATCGTTGTCTTGAACAACGATCTGCTCCAGGATCGCTTCTGTCAGGGCAACACTGTTTGTTTCGCCGCGCCGCAACGCATTTCTGGCTTCAATTAATGTGAATTCTGTCAATTTCATAGTCAAAAAATAAGGGTTCAGCAGTTCTTGTTAATTTACAGTATGCGGAATTCAGAAAACAGGGTTACAGTTTTATGCAATGCAAAACCCTTCCAAATTTCGGTGAAATTGCGTACTTTCTCAGCGAACTCCGTATGCCTGTGATTTTTGTAAACGGCCGTGGACTAACTCAACCTCAATCATCCAAAACAGACTGGATTAAAAATTGGTCTTGTGCCTGCTGGGCAGCGTTAAATAAAATATCTTCTGGTGCCAAGGAGGGTTCGATCACGTCTGCGCGCAGCACATTTCGTTGAGCAACTGCATGCGCTGTTGGTTCAATTCCTGTTAAATCCAGTTCGTTTAACATTTCCGCGTAATCAAGAATTGCTGATAGTTGTTCCTGGTAGGCTGATTTTTGAACGGCCGTTAGCTCTAGCCGTGCCAAATGCGCAATTTTCTCCACTTCTAGTAAAGTCAGTGACATCATTTCTCCTAATTCTAAAAAGATACTATCTCGTCGCAAAAAATCTAACAAGGCGCAACAAATATAAAGGAAGATTCCTTGCCTCTTTGTGCTATGTAATGCTGTTAGCCTGAGGTCTCATACACAAATTGGCGCACCTTAGCCGCTACTGCAGTTGGATCAACCTGAATGCGTGCTTCACCCGACTCAATCGCTTCGCGGGCAACTGCTTCAGCAACTGCAGGTGCAACTGTGAAATCAGTTCCTTTGGGAATAATCCAATCTGGGCGCAAATCTTTGTTTTCTACCAAACCCGCAATAGCTTTGGCTGCGGCAATTTTCATGCCGTCGGTGATATTGGTCACCCGGGTATCGAGAGCGCCACGGAAGATGCCTGGAAAAGCCAGCGAGTTATTCACCTGATTGGGGAAATCGCTGCGGCCGGTAGCCACAATTGCAGCACCAGCCGCAAAAGCTAAATCTGGCATAATTTCTGGCGTTGGATTCGCCAAAGCGAAAATGATAGGATCAGCCGCCATTGAACGAATCATATCTTGTGTCATAACACCTGGTGCAGATAGACCAATGAACACATCACGCCCTTGTACAATCGTGTTTAAATCACCTTTGATTTTATCTAAGTTGGTAATGGCTGCCATCTGTTCTTTGATTGGATTCATACCTGCACGGCGACCCTGGTAAATCGCACCACGGCGATCGAGTAAGACGACATCTTTTAAGCCCATCGCCATCAATAATTTGGTGACGGCAATTGCAGATGCTCCCGCACCATTGACCACTACCGACAACTCTCCAATTGATTTGCCAGTCAAACGAGCTGCATTCATAAGTCCTGCTAAAACGACAACGGCCGTTCCGTGTTGATCATCATGGAAAATCGGAATATCTGTCTCTGCCTTGAGCCGCTCTTCAATATAAAAACAGCGTGGGGCACTGATATCTTCTAAATTAATGCCGCCAAACGTCGGTTCTAAGCGTTTAACGATTTCAATAATCTCGTCGGAGTCTTGTGTATTGAGGCAAATCGGGAAAGCTTCAACGCCAGCGAAAGTATGGAACAAAATCGCCTTGCCTTCCATAACAGGCAAAGCGGCGCGGCTCCCAATATTACCCAAACCCAAAACAGCACTACCATCACTTACAACACCTACTAAATTACCACGTACTGTCATGTCAAACACTTTCTGGGGATCATTACAAATGAGTTTGACAGGTTCTAATGCACCTGGCACAAGATAAAACTGTTTGAGAATAAACTCATCCTTAACCGGAATATTATTATTGATTTCTAAAACGCCCTGGAAGCGATCGTGCAATTCAAGCGACTCCTCCGCAAAACTCATTTCCTTTTCTTCTTTTTTATCAGGAACCCGGCGTTTTCCCTCGTAAATATAGGCCCAGGTGTTTTCCTCAACTTCTTCAGGGGTGATGTTTTCGCGTTTAGCATACCCACCGGCAATGGTCGCTTCGGCAACGGCCGCTGCCACGGCTGGCGCAACGCGATAATCAAACATGCGTGGAAAAATATAGTTCGCATGTAATTCTTCGTCAGAAATAACATTAGCAATTGCTTCGGCAGCAGCAAGTTGTGCAGCAACTGAGAATGTCGCCGCACGCACATCTAACAACCCACGAAAGATACCCGGCACAACAATCGCGATATCCATTTGGTTGGGATAGGTCGATTGTGAAGTGGCGACAACGGCCGCACCAGCACGATAGGCCTGCTGCGGTTTAATATCCAATGGCATGCCAAACAGGAATAATCCCGGCGAATCAGCCATTTTTGCACATATTTCGGATGTAAAACCACCGGGTCCTGCCACAAAATCAATAAAAACGTCTGCCCCTTCAAGCACCTCTGCCAAGCTGCCTTTTTCTCCGAAATGATTACTGACCTTAGCAATTTCCCATTTAGCCCAATTCATATCATGTGGTCGATATTTATAAATCGCGCCGGCTTTATCACAAACGATCGTGTTCTTAACCCCATACCGATGCAGCAAAAAAGCTGATCCCAAACCAGCAGCACCAGCACCATTGATCACAATACGCATGTCGGCCAATTTTTTACCCGTGAAACGCGCCACATTGATCATGCCCGCTAACACACCAATAGCAACGCCTTCGCGATGATTATTAATTACTGGGATATTTATCGCCCGTTCTAACCGGTTTGTGACGGACAAACTCCCGGGTGAAATAATATCTTCGAGACAAATAGCCCCAAAGGTTGGTGCCACATTGAGGACAGTATCAACAAATTCATCAATGCGCTTTGTTTTGATAGCCAAGGGTAAGGCATCTACGCCAGCAAAGTTTTTGACAATGACAGCAGTGCCTTCTAACACGGGTAAAATTGCTTCGGGGCCGACATCGCCTAATTGAAAAGCAGAAGATCCGTTGGATACAATTGCGATGGTATTGCCGCGACAGGTAACATCAAACGAACGACGGGCATCGCGTGCAATCTCGAGACAAGGCTCGGCAACACCAGGTGTATAGACTAGGCTAAGCATATGGCTATCACGCACCGGCACTTTACTCCGCACGGAAACAAGCCCCTGATAACGATGGCGATATGCCATTGCTTGATTTTGGTACGCATTTTTTTCGGCCATAATTATTTTCCTTACAAAACTTATTAATAATATGAACAGCGAAGCAGAATATCAGCCACCACACTGACTAACTGACCTGCTGACTAGCTATTCTGGGGAAATTATGGATGGTAGCCACCAGTCTATCACTTTAGACCAGGTTGCCAAGACCAAAAGTGAAAACATCAAAAAAGATCATTGCAAATTCCGACCATTCTCGTTAAAGTGTATACTGTATGTGCAATTCAATAATTCGGCGGTATCCCGCATTTTAAATTAGGTAAAACGCACAAAGTTATCAAAAATAAATTCGGTAGATATGTGCGTTTTCCTTGAGGAATCGGCAGCATTCCTTGTGATTTTAACTCCGAAAACTTGTTGCCGATTACCTAACAGTTTTTATCCGCATTCGGCAGTCAAAAGGAGCAAAGGGTATGCAACATCAAGAGGGCAGTTTTAGCGGAGTAAATGAGACTAATTTATATTATCAAAGCTGGCACCCGTCAGGCAAACCTCAGGCTGTCGTGGCAATTGTGCATGGTTTTGGTGAACACAGCAGTCGTTATAGACATGTAGCGAGTGAATTGGTGCGTCGAAATATGGTTGTTTATGGGTTTGATCTGCGTGGTCACGGCCGTTCCTCTGGACAAAGAGGACATATCGACAGCTTTGCTGAATTTCGCAAGGATGTAGCCGCATATCTAAAAATGATTTTCCAAAAAGAACCTAACTGTCCCCTATTTTTGCTTGGTCACAGCATGGGCGGTCTGATTGTGCTCAATTATGCGCTGAATTATCCGGATGGCTTATCTGGCGTTGTTGCCTCTGGCCCGCACCTGGCGGATCCGCCAGTTTCGCCGGTTTTAGTGAAAATCGGACAGGTTTTGTCGAGTGTGTGGCCTACTTTTAGCATAAACGCTGGCCTGGATACGCAAGCGCTCTCGCGTGATATGCGAGAAGTTCAAGCTTATGAAAATGATCCGCTTGTACATGGCAAAGCCACGCCAAGGTTGAGCACTGAGTTAGCAACGGCCGTTGAGTGGACGCAAGATCATGCGGCTGAATTTCAACCACCCTTACTCATCATTCATGGGGATGCTGACACATTGACCGATCCCACTGCCAGTTTGCGCTTTTATGAAAATGTAAAATCACCCGAAAAAACATATATCTCATATGAAGGTGGTTACCATGAATCATTTAATGACATTCACCGTGAACGTGTACTGACAGAAGTAGGACAATGGCTTGAGTATCAAACTGAATTAG
Organism: Anaerolineales bacterium; assembly: GCA_020432765.1. GTDB lineage: Bacteria > Chloroflexota > Anaerolineae > Promineifilales > Promineifilaceae > JAACFF01. The sequence continues at coordinate 12,317 of JAGRDI010000128.1, forward strand.
CTGCCAAACATACTGAAAGCGAAGAATAAACACATGCACCCACAAGACAAAGTTATCATTAAAAACCTGCTGCTGCGCGGCATTATTGGCATTAATCCAGAAGAGCGTGTCAAAAAGCAGGATATTTTAATCAATATGGTGTTATTTACGGATATGCGTGCGGCCGCAGCATCTGATGACATTGTGGATGCCGCTAATTATAAAGCGATTACCAAACGTATCATCCAGCATGTAGAAGAATCAGCCGACTATTTGGTCGAAAAACTGGTGACAGATATCGTGCGGATTATCGTGACGGAATTTCCGGTTGAACGCGCCATTGTGCGCTTAGAGAAACCAGGTGCTTTACGCTTTGCTGAATCGGTGGGTGTAGAGATCGAACGCACACGCGCTGACTTTTTGGCATGAATCGCGTTTTCCTCGCGTTAGGTTCCAATATCAAAAAGGAAGAGAATTTGGCGGCTGCTGTTGCGCTTTTGCAGATAGTGTGTCAGGTGGATCAGGTTGCTTCAGTGTATGAGACGGCTCCGGTTGGTTTGACAGATCAACCCATCTTTTGGAATACGGCCGTTCAAATCTCAACATCCCTCGATCCTATACAAATCAAACAAGAGATCATTGGCGTGGTTGAAAAAAAGCTGAATCGCCAACGCACCAAAGACAAAAATGCACCACGAACGATTGATGTTGATATTGCACTGTTTAATGATGCTGTGCTGGATTTTGATCCTGGCGACGGCCGTCTGCGTCATATCCCTGATCCCGACCTGCTGCGTTTCCTGCATGTAATGGTCCCTGTTGCAGAATTGGCTCCTGATATGCCTCATCCTGTCACGCGACAATCCCTGGCTAGCATCGCCGCCGAGTTGATGGCGGAGAATGTAAGTACAAACAATTATTTCCGACGTGCTAACGTTAAACTTATAGGACAGTGATCCGAGCCCATAACATCTGGGTGAATTCCAGCATCAATGATAAACGGCCGTACATCCGCACTCACAAAAAAATAATCCAATCGCCAACCGACATTGCGCCCGCGTGCCCCACCAATATATGACCACCAGGAGTAAGCGCCCGTTTGCTCTGGATACAAAGTACGATAACTGTCTACATATCCTTGTGCCACAATTTCATCCAACCAAACACGTTCTTCAGGCAAAAAACCGGTTGTCTTTTGATTTTGTTGCGGCCGTGCCAAGTCAATCTCTTGATGCGCCGTATTCACGTCACCACAAAAAACAACTGTTTTCCCTTCTGTACGTAATGCATTGCAAAAATCCAGAAAAGCCGCCTTATATGCCATCTTGTATGGTACACGATGATGATCCCGACTGCCGTTGGGAAAGTAGGCGGTGATAAACACAAAGTCATCATACTCTGCCACGATCGTACGTCCTTCACTGTCAAATTCGGGGATGCCCAGGCCAATTTGCACATTGTTGGGTTTTTGCTTGCTGTACAAAGCAACCCCACTATACCCTTTCTTTGTGGCAGCGGCCCAATATGTAAAGTATCCGGGCGGCTTGAGCATGATTTCATCAAGTTGATCAGGGTGACATTTTGTTTCCTGAATACCCAAAATATCTGGCTGGGTCTCTGCTAACCAATCTAAAAAACCCTTTTTCTGCGCAGCACGCAGCCCGTTTACATTCCAACTATACAGATTAATCATATTGGGTGACCTTTGCTTTGTTGTCGTAATTATTGATGCTTGGCCAGCAGCTTTAGCGCTGCTTGCGTGCTTTCAAAAGCTAATTCTGGCAAGGCATTTGGTGCGAAAAACCCGGCAGCATCTGCATCGTCACCTGCTTGCAGTGCTCCTCCAATTTGGCGTGCCCGATAGAGGATAAAAATCGATGCGCCGCCTTGTGCTGGGGGATTGTGATAAACATCAATGAGTTGTTCAATCGTGACGTTTAATCCTGTTTCCTCGAAGGCTTCGCGTACGGCCGTTTCCTGCGGATCTTCTCCCTGATCTAAGAAACCGGCTGGAATGCTCCATTTGCCGCGCTCCGGTTCCATTTTGCGCTGCACCAGCAGAATTTTGCCTGCCTCAACAACCAACACGCCTACGCCCACCTTGGGATCAGTAAAATGCACATAGCCACATTCAGGACATGCCCGCCGTGGACGATCGCCCACCATGCGGGTGATCATGCAATTGCCACAACGCACACAAAAAGCAATGGCATCAGGTGCACTCGAGTTTTTGGTCATAGGGGGTTAAAAACGACGACGTGCTGACCAGGTCAACAATAATAAAACCAACAGCAAAACACCAAGCAATAACGTGACACCAAGCAACGGATCAACAACAACCTGTCGTTGATCGATGGTTTCTTTTGGCAGGTCCCGATTGGATACGGCATCATCGGTTTGCCTGGCAAACTCATCGCTATCGGTTGTTTGTACTGCGATTTGGGTAGCTGCTGCTTGTGCAATTGTTATCCCTTCATCCAGGTCTTCGGCTAACTCTTCAGCAGCAGGCACCTCTAACTCACTAGAAGCCGCCAAATCAGCATCATCAAATTCAGTTGTCCCCGCAATCATATCCGTGCCATCTAGAGGCATCTCAGCCACAGGGGCACTTTCCCGCTGCGTTTCTATACCTTCTCCTTCAGATTGTGATTCTGCGGGAGGAGCAGCTTCGTCCATTGCAACCGCCTCCTCTTCCATCAACTCTAAAGCAGGTGCCTCCACAACTTCCTCAGTTACCACCCTGGTCACTTCTACCGTTTCACCCTCTTCAACAACTGTTTCTTCAAAAGGTAAATCAACGATGTTGCTTGATTCGGGAATGGGTGTTGCCGTTGAGGCTGTTTCTGGAACTGATTCTGGGTTCAACCCGCCTAAAAAAATAGTCGCAGCAATGGCAAACACGAAGAAAAAAGCGGTCAAGGCAGTTGCAGTGCGCAGGAATGGATAAGCTTGTATCAGAAATGCGGATTGAGGACGGCCGTATTTTTGGGGATCCAGCATAAAATTGCGCGGCACACGGCGCTGTGGTAGGCCGCGCATTTGTTGTTTCAAACTGCGAATTTGGGACAGTTGGGCCTGCAAGTCAGGATTTTGCGCCAGATGCTGCTCGAAACGTTGTTTTTCTTTTGACGTGAGCGCATTATCCAGGTAAGCATTTAACGCTTCTTGGTGTTTCTCCGCATCCGATTTGGTTAGATTCCGCAAATAGTCAAACATGATAAATAATTCTCTAAACCTCTATGTACCTAGACGGTAACTAACAGGCAGAAGTTCCGCAAATCCTTGCAAACAATCACGCAACTTGGCACGTGCTCGACTCATGCGTGATTTGACTGTGCCCAGTGATACACGCGTAATGTCGGCGATTTCCTGATAATCATACCCTTCTACGTCACAGAGTACGGTCGTTACGCGCTGGTCATCAGGTAAGCCTGCCAAACAATGTTCAATGGCACGCATCATTTCCAATTGTTGGCTTTGACCTTCAGGACCAATATCAGAACTGCTCAGGAAAGAAAATGATTCATTGTCTTCAGTCAACTCGTCCAAAGATGATTGGGGGCGGCGTTTGCGGCGGCGCAGTTCATCATAACAAGCATTGGTAGCGATACGCAGCAGCCAGGATTTGAAGCTGCCACCGCGAAAACTATGCAGTGCCTTATACGCCGAGATAAAGGCCTCTTGAGAGGCATCCTCGGCAGCCTGGGGTTCACCCATGATACGATAGGTAACGTTATATACCATCTGTTGGTAATGCATGACCAGACGGTTATAAGCGTCGATGTCACCCTGTTTTGCTTGTTGAATTAATCTCTCTTCATCTAGCATAATTGACAGAAAACCCGGCTTGATTTATACTTCCCGCCGTACCCCAATTGGGGGTTTTGCCGAAGTGGCGGAACTGGCAGACGCGCACGACTCAAACTCGTGTTCCTTCGGGAGTGTGGGTTCGATTCCCACCTTCGGCATAAGATTTTAGCCGTCCTTGTTTCTATATCGAGGCGGCTTTTTTTGTTTCTGCTATAAATTTTTGGCCGTTCCCTTTAACCATATTTCCACTTCTCTTGCCATTTGGAGTATCATAACCTCTAAATACTCCATGTCAAAAAAAGTTTGTGGAATTGCTCAAGTACGGCCGAATTGGCGTGCCAACTGCGCCACTGAAAGATGGATGAGCGTTGGTCGCCCGTGCGGACAGGTATGGGGACTTTGACACGCTTCTAACTGCTGTATCATCGCCTCCATTTCAACGGGTGAAAGGGTTTGACCGGCTTTGATGGCTGCTGTTTTACATACGCGCAGTACAATGCGTGCCTCGATTTTGCCTTGCAGTGGTGCGTCGCCACGCTCCAAATCTTCGACCACACCTATAAGCGCTTGCGCCGGGTCAAGTTTTGCCACAATGGCTGGCACAGCACGCACCATAAATGCATTAGGACCAAACGTTTCCACCTGGAAACCGATTTTAGTTAACACATCTAGATTATTTTCTAAAAGGGTTGCTTGGGCGGGTGAAAGATGTACGGCCGTTCCCACCGTTAATCTTTGTGCAGGTACCTGCGCCTGATCCCATTGGGCCATAAATTGTTCATATAGAATGCGTTCATGCGCAGCATGTTGGTCAATCAAAAACATACCATCTGGCCCCTCAGTAATAATATAAGCTGCACCTACTTGGCCGACAACGCGCATAATAGGTAAACGATTGCCGCCTAAGATGGTATCGGGTGGGGTTTGCGTAGATGGCAAGACGTCTGCGCTGAGCAACGCCGAAGTGGCCGTTTTATTTCCTACTAATTCAGTGCCGGCAGCAGACGCAAAACGTTGTGACCAATCTAAACTTAATTCCACCTGGTCAGCTTCATCACGGCGTTGAAACGCTTGATTATCAAGCTGACCCGCCCAGCCATAGGGCGAACCATCGGCAGCTTGGTCCAATGGCTGTGAACCCAACGCCCACGCATTCATATTACGCACGGGCGAATCCTGAATCAGCGTTGTACGCACAGCACGCTGCGCTGTGCCAAAGGGTGAACTGCCCTGGCGAAAACGGACTTCAATTTTGGCTGGATGTACATTTACATCCACTTGCTCTGCTGGCACAGTGATGAAAATAACGCCCAGTGGGTAGCGTCCAACAGGCAGCAATGTATGATAAGCTTGAATGATCGCATAGGTCAGGCTGTTGTCACGAATCCAACGGCCGTTTACAAATAAAGTAATATGGTTGCGATTGGCCCAATGTAAACTAGGTGGCCCGACAAAACCAGCAACATGAATCATACCCGCTGGTTTTTCTTCTTGGGATTCAATTTCCAATAATTGGCGTGCTGTATCAGCGCCATAAATCGCTAACAACACATCACGCACATTGCCATTGCCTGTCGTTTGGAAGGTGATGCGGCTGTCATGAGTCAAACGAAAACGGACATCCGGGTAAGCCAAGGCATAACGTGTCACAAATTCATCAATGAGGCGTTTCTCTGTTGTGATGCTTTTTAAAAACTTGAGCCGTGCAGGCACATTGTAAAATAGATTTTCTACACCGATAACTGTTCCTAATGGCGCACCTACAGTTTCACGGCTAACCTTTTGTCCTCCTTCTAACATTAACCGCGTGCCAGCACGCGCATCTTCCGTCCGGCTGACGACTGTTAGTTGGCTTACCGCAGCTATTGCTGCCAGCGCTTCCCCACGAAAACCAAGCGTGTGAATCGCATTAAGATCATCACTGCTGTTTAGTTTCGAGGTGGCATGGCGTAAAAAGGCGGTTTCAAGCTGGTCAGAAGGGATGCCATAACCATCGTCAGCGATTTGGACTAAATCTCGACCACCACCGCGCACATCGACATTAATGGTTCTGGCGCCAGCATCAAGTGCATTTTCGACCAGTTCCTTAACCACAGAAGACGGCCGTTCCACCACTTCACCAGCAGCTATTTGGGATGCTAATTGATCAGATAAAACACGTATCATCATAGAGTCAATTGTACCACAAGCTACTTGAGCCTACGTTTTTTATCAATTTTAGGGAATTAGTCCAAGTTTGAAAAATTACATGTACAATAAGCGACAAAAATATCAGTCAGAGGAGATTGAAAAGTATGACTAATAATCCTGGAGCAGGCAGTTTTCTTCAGCAACGATTCAATTACAGAAGCCACCAACTGCGCGAATTTCTAGATCGGCACTCTCCACCTGACACCTTAATGATCATTATCACGGCGATCATTGTCGGCGTAGGTACGGGATTAGGTGCTGTCGTTTTCATCTGGCTTCTAAAACAAATCGGCAAATTCTCTTTGGCTATACAAATAACACTGGGTGAAGTTGTTGGGCTTTTACTGGTAATGGGCACAGGCGGTTTAATAGTTGGCTATATGGTTAACCGCTGGGCTCCGGAAGCAAAAGGGCACGGTGTGCCGGAAGTAATGGAAGCCATTGCTTTGCGCGGCGGGCGAATCCGGGCGCGTGTCGCGGCGATAAAGGTTTTTGCCTCTGCTATTACCATTGGCACGGGTGGTTCAGCCGGACGCGAAGGTCCAATCGTACAAACAGGCTCAGCGTTGGGATCTACAATTGGGCAGCTTTTTCATTTTTCTGTAGAACGTGTGCGCACACTTGTCGCTTGTGGAGCCGCCGCTGGTATCGCGGCCACCTTTAACGCGCCTATTGCCGGTGCTATTTTTGCGCTGGAAGTCATTATTGGGCGCTTCACAACACGTTATTTTGGTGCAGTTGTTATTAGTTCTGTTGCTGCAGGCATCACCGCACGTGTTTTTTTGGGAAATAAACCGGCTTTTGATGTGCCGGCTTATCCTTTTCGCCCTGGCGAAACATTGATTTATATCGTTTTGGGAATTCTCTCGGCATTTATAGCAGTCATTTTTATTCGGATGCTTTATTTTTTCGAGGGGGCATTTGACCGCTGGAAATTACATCCAGCATTCAAAGCCTCTATTGGTATGTTGTTAACGGCCGTAATCGCTTTGTTATTACCGGGGCGGCATGTGCTGGGACCGGGCTTAGAATTTATAGGTGAAGCAATTGCCGATGATTTCACAATTCCACTGATAACGATGTTCTTTTTGCTCGTCGCTAAAATGTTGGCAACTTCCTTTACATTAGGATCAGGGAATTCTGGCGGCGTCTTCGCTCCCAGCTTGTTTATGGGTGCAGTTTTGGGCGGAATTGTAGGGAATATTGCACATTCATTTTGGCCAGAACTTGCGGTTAATCCCAGCACTTATGCCATTGTTGGCATGGCGGCTGTTTTTGCAGGGGCGGCACGAGCGCCAATAACGGCCGTTCTCATCGTATTCGAAATGTCTAATGATTATAAGCTTATCTTACCGCTCATGTTAGCAACAGTGATTTCCACTTTGCTGGCGGAATACCTTTTCAGTGATTCTATTTATACTTTAAAATTACGCTTGCGTGGGATCACACTGCAACAAGGTTGGGATTTGGACCTTATGCAGAGCCTGAAAGTGAAAGAAGTCATGACTCGTGATATTTTTTCTGCAACAACAACCATGTCCCTGGAAGATTTGGGAGAAGCTTTCCAACGTACACACAGTCATAGTTTCCCGGTGGTGGATGAAGAAGATAAATTGGTGGGTATGGTCAGCATTACAGATTATGAACGCGCTCTTGAACTGAAGAGCCATGCAAACCTTGTGGTGGCCGATGTTGCAACCATGAGCAGCCTGATGGTTGCTTATGAAAATGAACCTTTATCTAATGCGATCCAACGCCTCTCAGTACGCGGTCTCAGTAAAATCCCTGTTGTAGAAAGGGATAATCCAACCAAGTTGGTTGGTGTTTTACGCCGCCACGATATCATCAAGGCGTACAATATTGCTTTAATGAAACGTGCCAAAAACCAATTTGATGATCTGGCTCAGCAGCACCAAATCGACGGCATGGAATTTATTGAAATCAAAATTTTGCCTGACAGCCCTTCTGCTAATCAAGTGTTGGCATCTCTAGGCACAAATCTGCCGGATGATTGTGTGATCGTCTCTATTCGCCGCGATGGTGAAATTTTTGTGCCTCATGGTGATACACGCCTTTTAGCGGGTGATCATGTGAATTGTTTTGTGCGTGAGGATGCAGAAGAAAAATTGTTGGCTTGTATTCAGGGAGAAGTGGTCGTGAAAGAGGAGAGTTAAAACAAAACGGCCGTTTCGCAACAGAAACGGCCGTTATAAAACCAATCA
>JAGRDI010000129.1 GCA_020432765.1 Anaerolineales bacterium
CAACCTGCGCCGCGAACTGCACAACTTAGCACAGATTTTACCGGGCTGTTGGCAGATCAATCGGGTTGAGGTGCAGTTTGTGTCTGGGGAAGAAAAACCTGCACCGAGCCTTGCGACAGGCTCAAGACAAGCCGAAGCCGAAGTGGCCGTTGATATTTACCAATTCCTGCAATATGAATCCACGCAGCAGTGGCAAGACGCAGCCGCATTAATTGGTGGTGCTTTCTTAGAAGGTATTGTTCTGAATGATAATTTGGAGTTTGAATCCTGGCTGCTCGGGGAGCAAGAACGCTGGCGGCAGCTTTCAGAATTTGTGCTCAATCAACTCATCAACCTATACAATCAGCAAGCTCAATACCAAGAGGCACTGCGTTATGCCCGCCAGTTACTCCAAATCATGCCCTGGCACGAGGAAGTTCATTGTCATGTGATGTTATTGCTGGCCAAAACGGGACAAAGAGCCGCAGCCTTGAAGCAGTTTGAAGATTGCCGGCAGATATTGGTTGCTGAATTAGGAATCGAGCCAATGCCCGCAACTGTTGCCCTTTATGAGCGCATTCAAGCGGCACGTGAGCAGCCGGTGCACCACAATCTACCGGCGAACACAACCGAATTTGTGGGGCGAGAAAGAGAACAGAAGCAGTTGCAAAAGCTATTAGCGCATCCGCAGCGGCGGCTGATAACGATTGTTGGACTGGGTGGCATGGGGAAAACGCGGCTGGCGCTTTCTGTGGCTAAAACTCAGATCAATGCCTTTTTAGAAGGGGTTTGTTTTGTCCCTTTGGCTGCATTGGAAGCGGCAGATCAGTTATCTACGACTATGGCGACAACGTTAGACTTCGTTTTGCAAGGACAGTACTCACCAGAAACAGAATTGCTCAACTATCTCAGGGATAAAGAGTTATTGCTGGTATTGGATAATTTTGAACATCTTTTGACAGAGGACAAAAACGGCGCAGCAGCTGCTTTTCTGACTAAAATTTTGAGCAGCGCAGCGGGAATCAAAATTTTAGCGACATCAAGAGAACGCCTCAAGGTGCAGGGGGAGTGGATTGTCAATTTAGGTGGCCTGGCTTATCCGCGCAAGACAACGGCCGTTAACCCAACAAGCTACAGTGCTGTTCAACTTTTCATGCGCAGTGTGCAGCGGGTGCGGCCCCATTATGGTTTAGCGAGAGATGAAACGGCCGTGCTAGACGCAGCCGAAACGGCCGTTGTGAGTCGCATTTGTCAACTCGTGGATGGGTCGCCGCTGGCATTAGAGCTGGCCGCAGCCTGGGCCAACATTTTACCGTCAAAGGAGATTCTGTCAGAAATCCAGAAGAGCCTGGACTTTTTAAAAACAGATGCCCCGCATGTGCCACCACGTCAGCGCAGCATTCGTGCTGTTTTTGATGCCACCTGGCGGCGGCTAAATGAACAGGAACGCGATCTGTTTGCAAAGTTATCCATTTTTCAAGGTGGGGTTACACGAACGGCCGTTCTCGAAATTACAGGAGCCACACTGCAAACGCTCTCCGCAATAGTAAACAAAGCCTGCTTGAAGTTTGATGTTGATATTAATCGTTACTCTACTTTCCGCTAAGTGAAATGTGACAAAAAGGGAAAATGGTGGCATCTTTATGGTTAAAAACCTTCGACCAAAAAGGAAACCAAAACATGCCACCAATAATAGAACCAACAATGTCAGCTCTAATAGAAATTGTAACCGATTTGCCCATAGGAACCAACCGAGCTATGCTGCATTTCCTATGGATGTTGGTTACTGGTTCACTTCTGCCGCATCGTGGAGCCCTTTTCCCCGCGTTGCAGTCTACAGGTATTGGCGAGCGTGCTGTACGACGAGCCTGGCAAGCATTCCACAGTGGCATGTGGCAAATTAGTGAGTTAATGGTAGCTTGGCACAGCTACATGCAAGAACAACAAAGCTGGCAACCGCGTCGCTATGAAAATTACGCTGCGCTGGCGATTGACACGACCCCTTTTTGGCGTCCAAAGCTACAAGGGTTGCGTTCAAAGTATTACAACAGTGTGGCCGAAAAAGCATTGCAAGCGGTCATTTTGGGTGTGACGGCACGCATTGGCGAGGTAAACGGGAAACGCATTGCCTTACCCCAATCGATTCTGCGTGTGCATCCCAAAGACCACAGTGAAAAAGCGCTCAAGCAAGCGTTGCTCAAACGCATCGGGCGGACGTTAGACCCACTCGAAATCATGTTGGCTGATGCTGGCTTCGGTCTCAAGGCGTGTCATGAAGCTCAAGTAGAACGCTACCTGATACGTTTAGCCAAGAATACCACCGCTAGAGGTAACTACCTTGCTTATGCTGCCAGCAAGCGTGGTATAAAACCAAGCAAAGGGCCACGTATTCGTCCCTTGTCACGGAAGTATAAGGAGAAAGAGATTCCACCTACCCCTTCAGATGCCACTTGCTCTTGGCAGTTGACCACGGGCGAAACCATTACAGCCCATAGCTGGTACGACCTCGTGCGCCCTGATGTTGCACCTCACCCACAAGCTGACTTGTTTGATATCTTTGCCATCATTGACCCGCGCTATGATAAGCCCTTGTTGGTGGCCACCAATGTCAAACTACAAGCCCAGACTGTCCATGCTCTCTACACAGACCGCTGGCCGATCGAGCAATTGCCACTGGCAGCCAAGCATATGGTCGGCGCGCATCGACAATTTGTCTTTGCTGCTGAAACACGTCACCGTCTGCCGGAACTCGTGATTTTAGCCGGCTCCATCCTCACCTGTCTGGCTGCCCTTCATCCTAAAATGCCAACTGGCTTTTGGGACAGAAATCCGCAACCAACACCGGGGCGTTTGCGGCGAGCTTTGGCTGGACTTCCTTTTCCGCAAAGTTATCCCTTACCAGAGAGACTTCGCCAAAAAAAGTCAGTGACTGACCATTTACCCAAGGGCATACTGGCACATCGCCGTCAAAAACAGACGATTGAGGTTATTTTGACCTAAGATTGGTCATTTTTGTCACATTGTTAAGGTTCTTTTGTTGGGCAATCATTACCCAATTGGGTTTGATTACTCAAACATTTATATTTATGTTAACTCTTTAGCGGAAACTAAAG
>JAGRDI010000130.1 GCA_020432765.1 Anaerolineales bacterium
ACACGATCCCCCGTAAACAAACGCATAGTCGCATCACCACAGCCGACAACGGCCGGAATGCCCAATTCACGGGCGACGATGGCGGCGTGGGAAAGTGGTGCACCGACGTCTGTGACGATGGCGGCTGCGCGTGGAAATATGGGCGACCAACCGATATTGGTGCTGTTGGTGACCAAAATCTCGCCGGGTTGCAACAAATGACCTTCTTCCGGCGAATCCAAACGCCGCACAATACCTTCGACGCTGCCAGATGAACCTGGGTAGCCGCTGATTTGATTCAGGTTTTTTGCTTGTTCAGATGCATTTGCATGGGCATCAAAAATGTCGAAACGTTTGTGGGGATCAGCGGCCCAAATGGTGGGATCGAAACGGCCGTTGATCAACCCCGGGTAAGCCGGCAAAGCTGAAAAACGCACATGAGCTGCCTGACGGATAGAAATCTGCGCTAAATCTGCGTCACCCCCATTCAGCACCGCCAACAATTCATTTAGCCACAGATAAAATATCCTGTCATCCAACTGGGTCAGTTCGCCGGCACGCAGCGCAAAAAAACGTACCAGGCCAAGCAGCCGTGTGACTTCAGAACGCACGGCCTCGCGACCACGTGCCGCATCCGCAGCAGCGATCAACTTCTTTTCTGTTTTGTCAACTTCTTTGGGGAAACGTGCTGCATAATGCTGCCAGGCTGCTTGTTTTTGTGCGGCTTGTTTGGCTAACAAACCCGGCACATCCACATCGCCTAATGTCGCCAACTGCGTATCCAGCCAGTCTGGGTCTTCTGCTGGACGCGGCCAGGAGAGTTCAAATTCATGTGGGCCACGATGGCCGTATTGTTTGAGGTAATCGTCGCGGCTGAGCTTGTCTTGCGAAACTTCCCACAAACCGACCAATGGACCTAGACTTGCCAGTTGTTCACCAGCATTACTCACGCCTGATAACAATAAGTTCGCATCGGTTTCTCCCACCTGCTCGACAAGCTGGTGGTGCAACGGCCGATACGCATTCTCGTATCTCGATGTACCCGCTTGCAGCATTTGATACGCTTGCCGCAGCAGCGGCTCAATATCATCTTGCCAGAACTGTGCCAGTTCTGTTGGGGAAACGGCCGTTTCGACCGCAACATGTAGAGTACTAATTTGCTGTGGCAGTTCAGCCGTAAATGCGGCTAATTGCCGTAAATTGCGCAGCCGTCGCGTGGCGGCACGTAAGGCAAAAGGAATAAAGCGGCGTAAGACAGTCAGGCGTGAAAATGGAATCGTGGGGATGGTGATATCAGCAGGCAAATTACCAAAAAACTCCTCGCTTTCGCGGTTTATACGTTCACGACTGAAGCCTAAAGCTTGGAACATGGCGCTGAAAAGGGAAAGATTCACGTAAAAACGGCCACCGATATTGCCCATCATGGGATCATTGCCGGGCAGCGGATTGCCAAAGGTTTCCTCGGCATAGATTTGAATCACTGACCATGTCAAAGGGGTCATTACACCTGGAATTGCCTCACCAAAGTTAGCATTCGACCAGAGATAATCGCCGCGCAAACTGTCGTTCCACTCGCCGTTTACGGGATTGTAATGTTGTAACGTTGTGATTGGACGCGCTTGTAACAGGACTAATTTGCCGGCCGCTACAGCCCATTCGATGTCTTGTTGGCTGCCTAGTAATTGGGTTAATTGATTGGCGAGGTTGTAGAGGCGTTTGGCATATGGTTTGAAGGTGGCAGGCCCGTTGTATGTGCCAGACGGCCGTTGCAAAACAAAGCTTTCTGCATCAACTTCTCCTGCGACTAACTGCTCCCCCAATCCATGAACAAAATTGCCTACCATCTCCACATGGCTGCCGCTGACGGGATCGGCCGTAAACAACACGCCTGCTACTTCTGCGGGCACCATCTGCTGCACGATGATCGCGAGTGCGGATTCATCTTGCTCACTGGCTGGAAGCGAATCGACAGTTTCTTGGTAGGCGGCAACGCGGCTGCTGAATTGTGAGTTGTAGACAGTTTGGATGGCTTTTTTGATTTCATCAAATGTTGAGCAGTTGAGGACGCTCTCAAATTCACCCGCATAAGAGGCGTTGGCGCTGTCTTCGCTGCGTGCTGACGAACGCACAGCTACCGGGAAACGCTTTTGCGGAGCGAGATCGAAGTGACCATCATCATTCCATAAACGCCCCAATGCCATCTCTACACCAGACCAATCCGCCAAGTTCCCATTCACAAAAGTACCGGATGAGATAATGAATCCATTCGGTACTGGATATCCTGCTTGATACAGTCGAGCCAAAGTTGCTGCTTTGCCACCGACTTTTTTTTGTTCATTTGTGGGAAGTTCGTCAAAATGCCAAATCATGATAAGACCCTGCCGCGTTTAATGATAGTTTCTACTGGATTGTGGCCGAAGAAATAAGCGATATGGTGGTAATCGGCTTCTTTCAAGATTAATAAATCCGCTTGTTTACCGATCTCGATTGACCCTAAACGCTGACCTAAACCAATCGCATGCGCAGCATTAATCGTGCTGGCGTTAAGTGCCTCAGCGGACAGTAATTTCTGGAAACGGCACGCAATTGCCATTACTAGGGGCATCGAAAGGCAGGGCGCAGAGCCGGGGTTGATGTCTGTAGACAGGGCCACAATCGCACCTGCATCGATCATCTGGCGTGCATCTGCATAATAATCGACACCAAGGTTGAAGTTGACAGCCGGTAAGGGTGTGGCGATAGTGTCGGATTCGGCTAAGATTTCGATCTCGGCGGAGCTACTAAAGTCAAGGTGATCGGCTGAAATTGCGTTTAGAGCAACGGCCGTTGCTACACCACCAAAACTATTAAATTGATCCGTATGAATCTTAGCCCGCATGCCGGCATCAATGCCTGCTTGTAAAATGCGCCGCGATTGATTCACATCAAAGGCATGATCCTCACAGAACACATCAATGAACAAAGGGGCTTCATTAGCAGCAAAATGGGAATCTTGATACCAGGCGGCGGCTGCAGGGATCATATCGTTGATCACCAGATCAACATACCCTTCGGGATCATCCTTGTATTCTGGAGGCACTGTGTGTGCGCCTAAGAAAGTGGGTAAGATGTCGCACGGATGGCTTTGATCTAATTTCTCAATGACCTGAAGCATTTTTAATTCACTCTTTAGATCAAGACCATAGCCAGTTTTGATTTCTACAGTTGTCGAACCCAAAGCCAGCATTTCATCAAGCCGCCGTGTGGCACTGGCGACCAACTCAGCCACGGATGCGTCCCGTGTGTGGCGCATGGTGCTGACAATGCCGCCACCTGCCGCCATGATCTCAACGTAACTGGCCCCCTGAATACGCATTTCAAATTCATGGGCGCGGTCGCCGCCGAAAACGACATGTGTATGCGGATCTACAAAACCGGGGCAGACAGCCTTACCGGAGGCATCTATCTGTTGCCGTGCTGTATAACGCGATAGCAGATCATTGCTGTCACCTACAGCAAGGATTTTTTCTCCTACAACAGCTACTGCCCCATTCTCGATCAGCCCGACATCTTGCATATCATTGCCGCGCTTGGGGCTGTTGGGTGCTGCACATGTGACTAGTTGTGGCGTGTTATGAATTAGTAGGTCTATCACAGTTTTCATAATCAACCTAAGCCATAGATTGAAATCTAAGGCTAAAGATAAAAAGTCTGTTAATGGCGGTTCATTATTTAAATCGATAATAAACCAGGATGCTGAATCGCTTAAATGAACCTGAAGCGCCGCTTTTTGTGATTACCGTACACGAAGTGGTCGCGTAGCGACATTTAATTTCTTCAGGTTCATAAACAGACAAAAATGGCTTATCAGACAACATCTTTAACATGATTTATCATGTTTCCTCATACGAACTGCAGAATTCATTCTGTAGCTAATTGAGCATAGGGACTTTGATCCCCCGTTCTTTGGCCACCTCAATGGCTCTCGGATAGCCAGCATCGACATGCCGCACGACGCCCATGCCGGGGTCAACCGTGAGGACCCGTTCCAACTTTTGGGCGGCTTCCGGCGTGCCATCGGCGACAATGACTTGCCCGGCGTGCAAACTGTAGCCAATACCGACGCCGCCGCCATGATGAAAACTGACCCAGGTGGCTCCGCAGGCGGTGTTGATCAGCGCATTGAGGATGGCCCAATCCGCGATGGCATCTGAGCCATCTAGCATGCCCTCGGTTTCACGGTTGGGGCTGGCGACTGAACCGCTGTCGAGATGGTCACGGCCGATTACAATCGGTGCTTTCACCTTACCGGAGGCGACAAGCTCATTAAATTTGAGACCCGCTTTGGCGCGTTCACCGTAACCCAACCAACAGATGCGTGCCGGCAAGCCTTGGAACTCGATATCCTTTTGTGCCATTTTGATCCAGCGCACCAGATGCTCATCCTCGGGGAATAAGTCCATGATGGCCTGGTCGGTGACATAAATATCTTCGGGATCGCCGGAGAGCGCGACCCAGCGGAATGGGCCTTTACCTTCGCAAAACAACGGCCGTATATATGCAGGCACAAAGCCCGGATAATCAAACGCCGCTTTGAGACCATTATCGAAGGCTCGTTGGCGTAAATTGTTGCCATAGTCGAAGACGATTGCGCCTTTCTTCTGCCAATCGAGCATTGCTTGAACATGTGTGGTCATCGAATCGGTGGCACGACGCAGATAGTCGTCAGCATCACTTTGGCGCAAGGCAGCCGCGTCACTGAGTGAAAGGCCAGCGGGGATGTAGCCATACATGGGATCATGGGCCGAGGTCTGGTCGGTGACAACATCGGGCACAACGTCCAACGCGACGAGACGCGGCAAGATTTCGGACGCATTGCCGACGAGGGCGATAGATTTAGGGGTTTTAGCAGCAACGGCCGTTTCGACCCAGGTCATCGCCTCTTCTAAATCTTCAGTGACCGCATCAACCTGGCGCAGTTCCAGCCGTCGCTGCGCACGCCATGGATCCACTTCGACAAACAAACCCACACCACCATTCATCGTCACCGCCAGCGGCTGCGCCCCCCCCATCTCGCCCAAACCGGCCGTAACCACAAACTTGCCGGCCAAATCAGACCAACCTTGCTGTCGTGCCAGCGAGCCGAAGGTCTCATAAGTGCCTTGCAAGATACCCTGCGTGCCGATGTAGATCCAACTGCCAGCGGTCATCTGACCATACATGATGAGCCCTGCTTGCTCCCACTTGTCGAAATTCTCTTGGGTAGCCCAGGCAGGCACAATATTAGAGTTGGCGATGAGCACACGTGGTGCGCCCTCATGCGTGCGAAAAACAGCGACCGGCTTGCCTGATTGCACCAGCAAGGTTTCGTCTGGTTCAAGATGGCGCAGGGATTCCAAAATCGCCTCGAAAGCAGGCCAATTGCGGGCGGCTTTGCCACGTCCGCCGTAAACGATCAGGTTGTCGGGATCGAAGGCGACAATCGGGTCTAAATTGTTTTGGATCATGCGGTAGGCCGCTTCGATTTGCCAGTTTTTACAAGTCAGTTGTGTGCCGCGTGGGGCTTGTACTTTTCTTGACATGGTTTCTCCAATTCTTCTCCAAGTATCTCCGTTTTTCATCCGTGTATCTCCCATGCCCAAACTTTTATCTTGTCAGCCTTGTCATTAACCCGGCGATGATCGCGCTGGGAATTGCCATCAATGGTAATGCAGGCAAAGATGCTGTCAAGTGGAAACTGTAATCATCATAACCGGCCATCCCTATTGAACCTGTCAATAAGATTCCCAGTGTGCCATTATAGGCAAGCGCATCCCGCAAGAATCGTTTTAATGAAAACGTTGGCGCGAAATTGGTTTTCATGGCTGCTCCTGAATGAGCTCCACAAAAATTTCATCTGTGATGCGCGGGCCAACGACGATAAATTCTTCCTGATCGACGATTTGCAGGTGCATGTTTTGGTCGAAGGGGATGTAATTGTGTACGCGGAACTGGATTTGTGGTTTCAAACCTAATTGATCCAGATAACGCAGCAGTTCGGGGTCATGATCATGGACGCGCTGGATAACGGCCGTTTGCCCTTTTCGCAGGTCACTCATCGGAAAATCGGCAAAGGTTTCGATTTCCAATTCATACGTCGGAATGGGGTGCCCGTGTGGATCGCGCTGAGGATTGCCCAGCACCCGGGCGATGCGCCGTTCCATATCTTCAGAAATGACATGTTCCAAACGCTCCGCTTCATCATGTACTTCATCCCATGAGTAGCCCAAAATCTCATGCAAGAAGAGTTCTAGCAGCCGGTGGTGGCGCATCATCTCTAAGGCGGCGCGGTGACCGGCTGCGGTCAAAAAAACGCCTTGATGTTTTTTGTAGGTGACTAGAGGCGGGTCTTCTTGAGCCATTTTTTGTAACATGCCAGTGACCGAGGCGGGACGCACTTCTAACTGTTCTGCGATTTGGGATGTGGTGGCACGGCCGTAACGTTCGTTGATAACGTAGATCGCTTTGAGATAATCTTGTGCTGCGGGTGAGATATTTTTGATCATGGGAACTTCTTTGACCTGCCAGCCTAACTAAATCAATATTTAGGCTAACCTAAATTTATTAGCTAGCACAAATTATACGAATCCCGG
>JAGRDI010000131.1:0-5838 GCA_020432765.1 Anaerolineales bacterium
TTGACCTGAGAAAAATTTTAGCATGACTAGACCATTGACTTCACTAAAAATATTGGATTTCACGACACTATTGCCGGGGCCGTTTGCGACGATGCTGTTGGCCGATATGGGTGCGGAGGTGCTGCGTATCGAAGCGCCGCAGCGGCCAGATATGGTGCGTGAGATGCCACCGTTTGATGGCGAGACCTCAGCCTGGCATGGGGTGTTGAACCGTTCAAAACGTTCTTTGGGACTTGACCTGAAGCAGCCGGAGGCAACGGCCGTTGTCAAAAAACTCATCGCGGAGGGCGGTTACGATATTGTCATCGAACAATTTCGTCCAGGGGTGATGGCGCGTTTAGGTTTGGATTTTGCAGCTCTGCATGAATTGAACTCACGTTTAATTTATTGTTCAATCACCGGTTATGGACAAACAGGGCCATTGGCGCAGCGTGCGGGTCACGACATTAATTATGTGGCTTTGAGCGGCGTGGCCAGCCATTCAGGACGGGCGGCTGAAGGACCAACACCGTTAGGTGTGCAATTGGCAGACGTAGGCGGCGGTTCGCTTGGGATGCTGGTAGGCTTGTTGGCAGCAGTGATCCAGCGGCAGGTGAGTGGCTTGGGCCAACAAGTCGATATTAGCATGCTGGATATGTTGATTGCATGGCAGGCGCATATCATCAGCCAATATTTGGTTGGTGGTGAGATGCCTGCACGTGAGCAACTGCCGTTAAACGGGGGCAATGGTAATTATGATTTTTTCCGCACACAAGACGGCCGTTTTTTTTCCATCGGTAGTTTGGAACCTAAGTTTTGGCATGGTTTCTGTCGTGCGGTCAAACGTCCAGATTTAACCGCAAAAGCATATGATCCGGATCCAGTTGTGCAAAAAGCAGTTAAAGCAGAAGTGCAGATGATTATTGGTCAACGGCCGTTTGCAGAATGGGCTGCGTTTTTTGCCGAATTGGATGTGTGTGTCGAACCGGTTTTATCTATTCCAGAAGTTGTCGCGCACGCACATACACAGGCACGTGAATTGATTGTGGATGTGCCCTTGGGCAACGGCCGTAGACAACAACAGGTTGGCACTCCTATCAAATTTTCCGCTAGCCAACCTGTTTATAAACATGCTGGCACTCAATTGGGCGCACACACAAACGAAATCCTCGCTGAAATCGGATACGATGCAGCTGCAATCAGGCAGCTGCGAAAAATGGGTGCCGCCGTATAGAAATTGGACACAGATTCCAAACCTCTGTTTCCGCAGTGTACTTTGTGGTGAAAAATTTATGAAGATTGAACCTTTTAACCAACCTGCACCAACCTTGGGTAATCAATACAATGATGATCGTGTGCTGCGCACCTATTTACGGCGTCTGTTACCTACCAATGTATTGGCGGCGGTGGAACCGAGCTTGCAGGCGTTGGGGCAACTGGCAGGCAACGATTTATATGCTTTACAGTTGGCCGACCGCTTAAACGAACCGGTGCTCACCCAATGGGATGCCTGGGGTGAACGCATTGACCATATCGAAGTAACGCCGTTATGGAAAAAAGCCGAAAAGCTGGCGGCGGAATACGGTCTGGTTGCGGCGGCGTATGAACAACAATACGGCCGTTTCTCGCGCCCCTATCAATTTGCCCTCGCCTATCTTTTCCATCCTTCAACCGATGTTTACACCTGCCCTTTAGCGATGACAGATGGCGCGGCACGCACACTGCTGCTTTCCAAAAACCAAGTCTTAATCAAACGTGCCTTACCCCACCTCACCAGCCGCGATTCAGGCCAATTTTGGACGAGCGGCCAGTGGATGACCGAATCGACTGGCGGTTCAGACGTCGGTCTCTCGGAAACAATCGCCCAAAAAGATGCTGCGGGTGTGTGGCGGCTGTACGGCCGTAAATGGTTCACCTCTGCCACCACCTCCCAAATGGCACTCACGCTAGCACGACCGGAAGGCAACGGGCCCGGCGGGCGTGGCCTGGCAATGTTTTATGTAGAACTACGCGATGCAAAAGGGAAATTGCAAAATATCCAGGTCAATCGTCTCAAAGACAAACTGGGCACGCGCAAAGTACCCACAGCCGAACTGACACTAGATGGCACACCCGCGATTCCCGTCATGGAATTGGCCAACGGCACGCGCAATATTGTGCCAATGCTGCATCTGACACGCACCTGGAATTCGATAACGGCCGTTGCCTTCATGCGCCGTGGTTTGGCATTAACGCGTGATTATGCACGTAAACGGCAGGCCTTCGGGACAAACCTGGCACAGCAGCCATTGCATATTGATACTCTGGCCGGCCTGCAAGCTGAATTCGAAGCCGCTTTCCATTTGAGTTTTTATCTGGTAGAACTGATTGGTCTGGACGAAACAAACGGACTAGGCCCTGCCCAAACCGACCTGCTGCGTTTATTAACGGCCGTTACCAAACTGACAACGGGACGCCAGGCGGTTGCAGTGGCCAGCGAGGTGTTGGAGACGTTTGGTGGGGCTGGTTATGTCGAAGATACGGGCTTACCAGCTTTGCTGCGTGACAGCCAGGTGCTGCCCATCTGGGAAGGAACAACCAATGTGCTGTCACTTGATGCCTTACGGTCGTTGGCGAAGGGTATCGGTTCTGGTGCCTTATTGGCGAAAATCAAAGCATGTACGGCCGTTGCAACCGACCCGGGTTTGATAGAATTGGGGCAGCGTGCAGAAAAGGCCGTTATTGAAGCGCTCCACTGGCTGGCTCAAGCACAAACAAACGGGAAAGCAGCCGTTGAAGCTGGCGCACGCCGGTTTGCACTGACCTTAGGTCGTTCATTGGCATTGGCTCTTTTAGTTGAACAAGCGCAGTGGTCGCTTGATCAGGATGGCGACGGCCGTAGTCGTGCAGCTGCACAACGTTTTGCGCAGGCAGGTATCAATCTGTTGGCTGATGTCGATACGGCCGTTGCGTATGCGTTGGCGAATGATAAACCTTTAGCATGAGGAAGAAACCACTATGCCAAATATAAACCTGTTGTTGATAGGCGGGGGAATCGGATTAACGGTAGCGATTGTTGGCGCAATTCTTGATTATTGGCTCCATCTACGACCAGGAAAACCCACGCCGCTACCGGGCGAACCGCGTCAACCGGGTTGTATTTTGTTTGCCATCGGCGGCCTCTCCTTGACCGGTTTGGTCGCCTTAGCTGCCGCATTCATTTTGACCGGTGGACTATGGCCAGCAATTATTCTTGGTCTCGGGACCTTCATTGGGTTTTATGCAGGGTTTCTGACATTGTTAATCATTTGGTTGAAGATTGACAAACAACCCCAACAACCGCCTACTGAAGAAACAAGTACATCTGGCACATTTCAGGATATCCAAGGAACAGAATGATACGGCGTATTAGTTGGTCTGTTGTTTTTCTGGCGCTTGCGGTAAGCAGCGCCTATTTTATTCAAGGTTCATTAGGGGTTGCAATCGGTACGCTTTTCGTAATTGCGATGGTGGTCGTCTGGCTTATTCCATGGGGCAGTTACAGTAGTTTTAGTGAAATGCGCCGCGATCCAGCCACGAGTCGACTGCTGCGTATCTGGCTGCTGATTGGTGTTTGCTTGTTAAGTATTTTGCTTGTTATGCTTGTATTTCCACCCCAATGGGTATCTTGGGTGCTCATTGCCATTGGCCTGGGCATCATCGTTTGGATTATTTGGCAAGCATTCAAAAAATAAATAGGAGAGTTCGATGCACAGAAATATATTCACCAAAGAACATGACATGTTTCGTGATGCGGTAAGACGTTTTGTGAACCAGGAAATTGCACCGCACCATGAAGAATGGGAAAAAGCGGGCATTGTGCCGCGCGACATCTGGCTCAAAGCGGGTGAATATGGCTTTTTATGCATGGATGTGCCTGAGGAGTATGGCGGGGGCGGCATAGAAGATTTTCGTTACAATGTCATTTTTACAGAGGAGTTAATGCGTGTTGGAGCCACAGGACCGGGGTTTGGCTTGCACAATGATGTCAATATGCCTTATTTCCTTAGCTATGCCACCGAAGAACAAAAACAACGCTGGCTGCCCAAAATGTGCAGCGGCGAAATGATTACGGCGATCGGGATGACAGAACCAAATGCAGGCAGTGATTTGGCCGGTATTAAAACAACGGCCGTTCGTCAAGGTAATCATTATATTCTCAATGGCCAAAAGACCTTCATCACCAATGGCATTCTCAGTGATGCGGTCATTGTGGTCGCCAAAACAGACCCCGAAGCTGGGCATCGTGGCATCAGTTTGTTGATTGTGGAACGTGGCATGGAAGGGTTTGAGCGTGGTCGTAATTTGGAAAAAATCGGACTTAAGGCACAAGATACGGCCGAACTATATTTTAACAACGTTAAAGTACCAGCCAACAATTTATTAGGTGATGAAGGCCAAGGGTTCATCTATCTGATGAGCCAACTGCCACAAGAACGCCTATCGGTTGCGGTTATAGCCGTGGCAGCCTGTGAGGCAGCGCTGGAAATGACAATTCAATATTGTAAGGAGCGCACCGCATTCGGCCGTCCGATTGGTAAATTCCAAAACACACGCTTCAAATTAGCTGAAATGAAAACCGAAACCGAGATCGCACGTGTATTTGTAGATCGCTGCATCATGGAACTCAACGCCGGCAAACTCACGGCCGAAGAAGCGGCCATGGCCAAATGGTGGACGACTGAACTGCAAAAACGACTCGTTGACCAATGTTTACAACTGCATGGCGGCTATGGGTATATGCTTGAATACCCAATTGCCAGGTTGTATCTTGACACCCGTGTGCAAACCATCTACGCAGGCACAACTGAAATCATGAAAGAAATAATCGGCCGTTCGTTGGGGTTTTAGAATGAGACAAATAGAAAAAACCACAGATATGATAAATCCGACATTACGAGAGTGTCAGAAAATTGTTGATGAGTGGGTGACTTCGATTGGGGTGCGCTATTTTTCGGAGTTGACCAATACGGCCGTTCTCATGGAAGAAGTCGGCGAAATGGCACGTATCATGGCGCGGCTCTACGGCGACCAAAGCTTCAAAAAAACAGATGAACAATATGATCTGGCCGATGAAATGGCCGATGTCTTCTTTGTGCTCGTCTGCCTTGCTAACCAAACCGGCATTGATTTAACCGCAGCGTTTACCAGAAATATGGCAAAAAAGACAAAACGGGACAAAGATCGCCACGCAAATAATTCCAAATTAACTGCGCCTAATAAGAATTAATTGAACTGCGCAATCACAAAGAAAACCTCTATATTCATTGAAAACAAATGCGCTTATGCGGTTGAGATAGTCGATTATCATTTGTGAGGATTTGTAACATGGAAGTCAGATTACCACCCATCCATCCTGGGGAAGTTTTGCTAGAAGATTTTATGAAGCCATTAGGCTTGAGCCAATATCGTGTGGCGAAAGATATCGGTGTACCTGCATTACGCATTAGCCAGATTGTCAATCAAAAACGCTCAATCACAACCGATACGGCAATGCGCTTGGCACGTTACTTTGATACCAGTCCTGATGTATGGCTGCGGCTACAAGCACGTTACAATTTGGAAATGGCTGATCTAGAATACGGTGAGCGCATCAAATCTGAAGTTAAGGTATTAGATCGCAGCCAGTTTGAGGCCATTGTATAGGTAAACTGAGCAAAATTCAGTTTATGCTTTGGAAAGAATTGCATAACAAAATAGGTCTATGTTTTAGTCCAGGTGGCAAATATTTAGCTTCTGCAAGTCATGAGGTGTTTTTATGGGACGTACGCAAGGGTCAATTGGTCAAACAATTTCCAAATAGAGAAGAACAAATAATCAGTATAGCCATCACACCTGATA